>JAGOVZ010000071.1 GCA_018060485.1 Ottowia sp.
GTTTTGATCGAATCGCCCGGCGCCGTGCACCGCGCCTTCGACATCGCGGCGCACCCGCGTGTGCAGTCGCTCAGCTTCGGGCTGATGGATTTCGTCTCGGCGCACGGCGGCGCGATTCCGGCCGAGGGCATGGGCCTCGAAGGCCAGTTCACGCACCCCCTGGTGCTGCGCGCCAAGCTCGACATTGCCTCGGCCGCGCACGCCTTCGGCAAGGTGCCCTCGCACTGCGTGGTGACCGAATTCAGGAACCTCGAGGCCATCCGCACGGCCGCCCGCCGCGCGGCGCGCGAGTTCGGCTACACCCGCATGTGGAGCATCCACCCGAGCCAGATTCGCCCGATCATCGAAGCCTTCTCGCCCGACGAACAGCAGATCCATGTCGCCAGCGACATCCTGCTGGCCGCTGCCGAGGCCGACTGGGCGCCCATCAGCCACCAGAGCACGCTGCACGACCGCGCCAGCTACCGCCACTTCTGGCAGGTGCTCGAGCGTGCGCACGCCACCGGCCGGCCGCTGCCGGCCGAGGTGGCGCCATGGTTCTGACCCAGTCGTCATGTCATCATTGCCGCCCTTATCACTTTTCGAAACCGATTGCAGTATGAGACTCCTCGTCATCGCATGCATCGCCGCCGCTCTGGGCCTGTCCACGGGGGCTGTGCAGGCTCAGCAGACCAAGAAGGCGCCTGCGAAGAGCAGCGCCAAGGCGCCGACCAAGAAGACCACCACCGCTAAGAAGCGCGTGCCGGCAAAGACCGCAAAAGCCGTCGAGGCGCACACACCGGTCGAATCGCTGTCGCAGCGCCTGACGCCGGCCGAGCTGGCCATCGCGCAGACCATTCACACCGGCACCATTTCGTGCGAACTGGGTGCCAACGTGACCGTCACGCCCGACGAAAAGAACCCGGGCTTCTTCCGCATCAGCTCGGGCAAGCAGAGCTACTACATGCACCCGGTGGAGAGCCGCACCGGCGCCATCCGCCTGGAAGACAACCGCGCCGGCGCGCTGTGGCTGCAGCTGGGCAACAAGTCGATGCTGATGAACCAGAGGCTGGGCCAGCGCATCGCCGACGAATGCGCCGCGCCGCAGCAGCGCGAGTTTGCCGCCCGCATGAAGGACCAGCCGCAAGTAGACCTGCTCGGCGGCAGCAAGTGACATGCTACTGATTCAGTAGCTGGTAGCGCTTCTTCCGTCTGCGCTGGCGCCGGTTTTTTGTTTGAAGTTTGATTTTTGATCTGGAGAAGAAAATGTTGAACGCCTACCGCGCCCACGTTGCCGAACGCGCCACCCTCGGCATTCCGCCGCTGCCGCTGGATGCCAAGCAAACTGCCGAGCTGATCGAGCTGATCAAGAACCCGCCCGCGGGCGAAGAGGCCTTCCTGGTCGACTTGCTCGCGACCCGAGTTCCGCCCGGCGTGGACGACGCTGCCAAGGTCAAGGCCAGCTTCCTCTCGGCCGTGGCGCATGGCGACGTCGCCGTCAAATTGATCGACAAGGCCAAGGCCACCGAGCTGCTGGGCACCATGGTCGGCGGCTACAACGTCAAGCCGCTGATCGATTTGCTGGACGATAAAGACGTGGCCTCGGTCGCCGCCGCCGCGCTGAAAAAGACGCTGCTGATGTTCGACTTCTTCCACGACGTGGCCGAAAAAGCCAAGGCCGGCAACGCCTACGCCAAGGACGTGATCCAGAGCTGGGCTGACGCCGAGTGGTTCACCAGCCGCCCCGCAGTGCCCCAGAAGATCACCGTCACCGTGTTCAAGGTGCCGGGCGAGACCAACACCGACGATTTGTCGCCCGCGCCCGACGCCTGGAGCCGCCCGGACATTCCGCTGCACTACCTGGCCATGCTGAAGAACAAGCGCGACGGCGCGGCTTTCGTGCCCGAGGAAGACGGCAAGCGCGGCCCGATGCAGTTCATCGAGAACCTCAAGAAAAAGGGCCACCTGGTCGCTTACGTGGGCGATGTGGTCGGCACCGGCTCCAGCCGCAAATCCGCCACCAACAGCGTGATCTGGGCGACGGGCGAGGATATTCCCTTCGTGCCCAACAAGCGCTTTGGCGGCGTCACGCTGGGCGGCAAGATCGCGCCGATCTTCTTCAACACGCAAGAGGATTCGGGTGCGCTGCCGATCGAGGTCGATGTCTCGAAGTTCGAGATGGGCGATGTGCTCGACATTTACCCCTACGACGGCAAGATCGAGAAGGGCGGCCAGACGGCGGCCACTTTCCAGCTCAAGAGCGACGTGCTGCTGGACGAAGTGCAGGCCGGCGGCCGCATCAACCTCATCATTGGCCGTTCGCTCACCGCGAAGGCGCGCGAATTTCTGGGCCTGCCCGCGTCCGACAAATTCCGCCTGCCGCAGGCGCCCGCCGCCTCCAAGGCCGGCTTCACGCTGGCGCAGAAGATGGTGGGCCGCGCCTGCGGTTTGCCTGAAGGGCAGGGCGTTCGACCCGGCACCTACTGCGAGCCCAAGATGACCACCGTGGGCAGCCAGGACACCACCGGTCCCATGACGCGCGACGAGCTGAAAGACCTGGCCTGCCTGGGCTTTTCGGCCGACATGGTGATGCAGTCGTTCTGCCACACCGCGGCTTACCCCAAGTCCGTTGACGTGAAGATGCACCGCGAGCTGCCGGCTTTCATCAGCAACCGCGGCGGCGTGGCGCTGCGCCCGGGCGACGGCATCATCCACAGCTGGCTGAACCGCCTGCTGCTGCCCGACACCGTGGGCACCGGCGGCGACTCGCACACGCGCTTTCCCATCGGCATCAGCTTCCCGGCCGGCTCGGGCCTGGTCGCCTTTGGCGCCGCCACCGGTGTGATGCCGCTCGACATGCCCGAGAGCGTGCTGGTGCGCTTCAAGGGCCAGATGCAGCCGGGCGTCACGCTGCGCGATCTGGTGCACGCGATTCCGCTGTACGCCATCAAGCAAGGGCTGCTGACGGTCGCCAAGGCGGGCAAGAAGAACATTTTCTCGGGCCGCATCCTCGAAATCGAAGGCTTGCCCGATTTGAAGGCCGAACAGGCGTTTGAACTGAGCGATGCCTCGGCCGAGCGCTCTGCCGCCGGCTGCACCATCAAGCTCAACAAGGAGCCGGTGATTGAGTACCTGAAGTCGAACGTCGTGCTGATGAAGAACATGATCGCCGACGGCTACGAGGACAAGCGCACGCTCGAGCGCCGCATCCAGAAGGTCGAGGCCTGGTTGGCCAACCCGCAGCTGCTCGAAGCCGATGCCGACGCCGAATACGCCGCCGTGATCGAAATCGACCTGGCCGACATCAAGGAGCCCATCGTCTGCTGCCCGAACGACCCGGACGACGCCAAGTTCATGTCCGAAGTCGCTGGCACCAAGATCGACGAAGCCTTCATCGGCAGCTGCATGACCAACATCGGCCACTTCCGCGCCGCCGCCAAGCTGCTGGGCGGCCAGCGCGACATCCCGGTCAAGCTGTGGGTCGCGCCGCCGACCAAGATGGACGAGAGCGAGCTGATCAAGGAAGGCCACTACGCGGCGTTCGGCGCATCGGGCGCGCGCACCGAGATGCCCGGCTGCAGCCTGTGCATGGGCAACCAGGCGCAGGTGCGCGAGGGCGCCACGGTCATGAGCACCAGCACGCGCAACTTCCCCAACCGGCTGGGCAAGAACACCAACGTGTTCCTGGGCAGCGCTGAGCTGGCCGCCATCTGCTCCAAACTGGGCCGCATCCCCACCGTGGCCGAGTACCAGGAGGCGATGGGCATCATCGACCAGGACAAGGACAGCGTGTACCGCTACATGAACTTCGACCAGATCGAGGAATACGCGGACGTGGCCAAGGAAGTAACGGCCTGAGTCACGCGTGACCCGGCCGCGCGTGCATTCGGGTCACTTTGAATTTGATAGCTGCCAGCGCTCATCCATTAAGCGCTGGCGGCCTTTTTTTTTGTCAAATCGCGGATGACGGCCACCGACAACCCCTCGCCCTTGCTGACGCTGCGCGGCCTCAAGCGCCTGCACGTCGGCCCGGTGGATTTGGCGCTGTCGGCGGGCGAATGCGTGTCGGTCATGGGTCATTCGGGCGCCGGCAAGAGCGTGCTGTTGCGCATGGTGGCCGACCTCGACCCGCACGAGGGCGACGCATTCCTTGCCGGCGGGGCCTGCAGCGGCATGCCAGCGCCCGCGTGGCGTCGCCAGGTCGGTTACGTGCCGGCCGATGCCGGCTGGTGGGCCGAGACCGTGGCGCCGCATTTCCCGCCCGATTTCGACTTTGCCGTGCTGCTGCCGGCCGTGGGCATCGAGGCCGCCGCGCGCGACTGGCCGGTGGCGCGCCTGTCCACCGGCGAGCGCCAGCGGCTGGCGCTGCTGCGCGCGATGCGGCCGGCGGTGCGCGTGCTGCTGCTGGACGAGCCGACATCGGGCCTCGACCCCTCCGCCGTGTCGCAGGTCGAAGCGCTGCTGCGCGCGCATCTGGCGCGTGGCGGCGGACTGCTGCTGGTGACGCACGACGCGCGCCAGGCGACGCGGCTGGCGCAGCGACACTTCGTCATCGAGGACGGGCAGTTGCGGCCCCAGACCCCGACAGGCGCTCAGACCGAAAACCCATGACGCCGCCCGCCATCTCAGCGCTTGACCTGGCGCTCAGCGCCACGTTGCTGCTGCTCAACGCCGGGCTGTCGCTGCTGCTGGGCCTGGGTCTCGCACGCTCGCTGCTCATCGCGGCGCTGCGCACCGTCGTCCAGTTGCTGCTGGTCGGCATGGTGCTGAAGACCGTGTTCGCGCTCAAGTCGCCGTGGCTGATCGGCGCCGTGGTGCTGTTCATGGGGGTGTCGGCCGCCATCGAGATCAACGCGCGGCAGCAGCGCCGGCTGCGCGGCGCCTGGAGCTTCGGCATCGGCGCCGGCACCGCCACGCTGGCCGCCGTGCTGGCGGCGTCGCTGGGTGTCAGCCTGCTCGGGGCGCAACCCTGGTGGGAGCCGCACGTGGTGATTCCGATGGCGGGCATCGTGCTGGGCAACGTGATGAACGGCGTCAGCGTGACGCTGAACGCCTTCACCAGCGGGCTGACGCGCGAGCGCGCCGCCATCGAGGCGCAGCTCGAACTGGGCGCCACGCGGCTGCAGGCGCTGAGCGGGTTGCTGCAGAGCGCCATCAAGAGCGGCATGATTCCGATCATCAACCAGATGTCGGCCGCCGGCATCATCACGCTGCCGGGCATGATGACCGGTCAGATCCTGGCCGGCATGTTGCCGCTGGAGGCGGCCAAGTACCAGATTCTGGTGCTGTTGCTGCTGGCCGGCGGCGCCGGGCTGGGGGCCATCGGCGCTGCCTATGCCGCGCTGTGGCGCGTCACCGACGAGCGCGACCGGCTGCGGCTGGACCGGCTGGCACCGCACCAGCCGGAATAGCGCCAAATATCAAATTGATAGCTGTTCGCGCTTGCCAGTCAAGCGCCAGCAGCCCATTTGATGCTCAAAGCACTTCGCTGGCGAAGTCCGCCAGACGCGAGCGCTCGCCGCGCGCCAACGTCACATGGCCGCCGTGCGGCCAGCCCTTGAAACGGTCCACCGCGTAGGTCAGGCCGCTGGAGCCCTCGGTCAGGTAAGGCGTATCGATCTGCGCCAGGTTGCCCATGCAGATGATCTTGGTGCCGGGGCCAGCGCGCGTGATCAGCGTCTTCATCTGCTTGGGCGTCAGGTTCTGCGCCTCGTCGATGATGATCCACTTGTTCATGAAGGTGCGGCCGCGCATGAAGTTCATGCTCTTGATCTTGATGCGGCTGCGGATCAGCTCGTTGGTCGCTGCACGGCCCCATTCGCCGGCGCCCGAGCCATCGCCCTTGGCCAGAAATTCGAGGTTGTCGTCCAGCGCGCCCATCCACGGGCCCATTTTTTCTTCTTCGGTGCCGGGCAGAAAGCCGATGTCCTCGCCCACGCTGACGGTGGCGCGGGTCATGATGATCTCGGTGTAGCGACGGTCGTCCAGCACCTGCGTCAGGCCCGAGGCCAGCGCCAGCAGCGTCTTGCCGGTGCCGGCGGTGCCGGCCAGGGTGACGAAGTCGATCTCCGGGTCCATCAGCAGGTTGAGGGCAAAGTTCTGCTCGCGGTTGCGCGCGGTCACGCCCCACACGCCGTTCTTCAGGTGCGTGAAGTCCCTGAGCGTCTTCAGCACCGCCGTCTTGTCGCGGATTTCGGTCACGCGGGCGTACAGGCTGGGCTCGCCGGGCGATTCGAAATAGACGAACTGGTTGATGTACAGGCTGGCCACCGCCGGGCCGCTGACGCGGTAGAAGGTGGAGCTGCCCGATTGCCAGCTTTCGATCGTCTTGCTCTGGCGCGTCCAGAAATCGGGCGGCAACTGCAGCACGCCGGGGTAGAGCAGGTCGCCGTCTTCCAGCGTCTTGTCGTTTTCGTAGTCTTCCGCCTGCAGGCCGAGGGCGCGCGCCTTGACGCGCATGTTGATGTCCTTGGACACCAGCACCACCTGGCGCGGCGCGTATTGTTTTTCAAGCGCGGCCACCACGCCCAGGATTTGGTTGTCGGCCTTGCCCGGTGGCAGCGCGGCCGGCATGCTGACATCGAGCGGCGTGGTCTGAAAGTACAGCTTCCCGCCGGCGTCGACGTAGCCGGTGGAATTGAGCGCCAGGCCCTGGGTCATGTCGGCGCCCTTGACGCCGGCCAGCGCATCCAACTGGCGGCTGGTCTGGCGCCCGTTGCGCGCCACTTCGGTCATGCCCTTCTTGTGGCCGTCCAGCTCTTCCAGCACGATCATCGGCAGGAAGATGTCGTGCTCTTCAAAGCGGAACAGCGCCATCGGGTCGTGCAGCAGCACGTTGGTGTCGAGCACGAACAGTCGGCTCGGGCCTTGGTGGCGCGCCTTGCGCGTGCGGCGCGATGGGGCGGCGGCGGCGTTGCCGCTGCTGGCCGGCGTGCGCGCGGACGCTGTTGGCCGGGCCACGGCCGGCACATCGGGACGGGCGGGCGCACGCGCCGTGCGCACGGGCAGCGCGCTCACCGTGTCGATGCTGTCGTCCACCAGCGGCAGTGCGTGCTGGGCCACCGCGGTCGGGCGTTCAGATGGGCGTGACTTCGCGCGTCGCGCGGACAGGTCGATGACGTCGGGCGGCAGTTTGGCGCCACGTTTGGCAGGCGGAGGAGGCAGGGGCATGCGGTTTTTGCTCAGCGCAAGACTAGAACAGGCCGAGATGCGCGCCGCGCCCCGGCAAAGAAAAAGCCGCCTTGTCAGCCAAGGCGGCTTTCACGAAAGGAATTCCTGAACAACACTCGAAACGGCTGCAACAACATTCGGGCCATTATGCATGGCGCCGACAGCCAGCCGTTCGGTGTCGCACGGGTGAGCTGAATCAGGCCGCTTTCTTGAGAATCTTGACCGCTTTCAGCACTTCTTCGACGTGGCCGGGCACTTTCAGGCCGCGCCATTCCTGCACCAGGATGCCTTCGGGGTTGACCAGGAAGGTGCTGCGCTCGATGCCCTTGACCTTCTTGCCGTACATGATCTTGTTCTTGACCACGCCGAACATGTGGCACATCTTTTCTTCGGTGTCGGCAATCAGCTCGAAGGGCAGCTCAAGCTTGGTCTTGAAGCTGTCGTGCGAGGCCATGTTGTCGCGGCTGACGCCGAAGACCACGGCGCCGGCCTTGACGAAATCCTTGTACTTGTCGCGAAACTGCATGGCCTCGGTGGTGCAGCCCGGGGTGTTGTCTTTTGGGTAAAAGTACAGGACGAGGGCTTGCCCGAGGTGGGAGGTGTTGGTAACTTTGACGTCGCCGGTTGCAATCGCTTCGAATTCGGGGAGGGGTTTGTTGACAACGATCGCCATATGAACTTCAATCTCCGGACGGTTTTTGGTAGGGCACGTGCGCAGCTGAAACCTTGAATACGTCCATCGCCGTTGCCGTGGATGAAAGTGTTCGGGGCAACAGTTGCCAGCCCGTTATTTTAACCGATCCTCGTCTGGCATGCCCGGCTCCACCAGCAACGCGGCCACCACACGGCGACCTTCTCCTGCCAGTATGTTGTAGGTTCGACAAGCAGCGCCGGTGTCCATGGTTTCAACGCCGATGCGCGCCTCGATCAGGCTGCGAATCCACGCCGGGCGCGGAAAGCGCAGTGCGTTGCCGCTGCCGAACACCACCAGCTCCGGATTTGTCTCCACCAGGGCCGCGAAGTGCGCCGGCGACAAGTCATCGAACCGCGTGCACGTCCAATCGGCCCATTCGCCGGTGCTGCGCAGCACCACACTGTGCTGCACGCGCTGGCCGCCAATGGCGATCCACCCGAGGCCGTAGCCCGTGATGGCGGCGCCGAACTGATCGGGCTGGAATTTCATGCGGTGCGCCTGGTCGTTGCGTGCGGATGTGTTCCAATTCTATGTTTCCCCTCGACGACACGCGCGAAAGGCCGGCCATGAAGCCCATCCAGAAATCCGCCAAGCTGGCGAACGTGCTCTACGATGTGCGCGGACCCATCGTGGACGCGGCGCGGCAGATGGAGGACGAAGGCCAGAAGATCATCAAGCTGAACATCGGCAACATGCAGCCGTTCGGCTTCGATCCGCCGGAAGAGGTCATGCAGGACATGATCCGCAACCTGCCCAGCTCGGCCGGCTATTCCGACAGCAAGGGCGTGTTTGCCGCGCGCAAGGCGGTGATGCACTACACGCAGCAACAGGGCATTGCGGGCGTCACGCTGGACGACATCTACCTCGGCAACGGCGCCAGCGAACTGATCGTGATGGCGACCAACGCGCTGTTGAACGATGGTGACGAGTTGCTGCTGCCTTCGCCCGACTACCCGCTGTGGACCGCCGCCACCAGCCTGTCGGGCGGCAAGCCGGTGCACTATGTGTGCGACGAGTCGAACGACTGGATGCCCGACCTGGCCGACATGCGCGCCAAGATCACGTCCCGCACGCGCGGCATCGTCATCATCAACCCCAACAACCCGACCGGGGCGCTGTATTCGGACGAGTTGCTGAAGGGCGTGGTCGAACTGGCGCGCGAGCACGGCCTGGTGCTGCTGGTGGACGAGGTGTACGACAAGGTGCTGTACGACGGTGTGAAGCACACCGCCATGGCCAGCCTGTCGACCGACGTGCTGACGTTGACCTTCAACTCGCTCAGCAAGGCCTACCGTTCGTGCGGATACCGCGCCGGCTGGATGGTGCTGTCGGGCCCCAAGGCGGACGCCAAGGACTTCATCGAAGGCCTGAACATGCTGGCCAACCTCAAGCTCGGCTCCAACGTGCCCGGCCAGTGGGCCATCCAGACGGCGCTGGGCGGCTATCAGAGCATTCAGGATCTGGTGAAGGAAGGCGGCCGCCTGCGCCGCCAGCGCGACCTGGCGTACGAGCTGATCACCGCCATCCCCGGCGTCACCTGCGTCAAGCCGCAGGCGGCGCTGTACATGTTTCCGCGCCTCGACCCGAAGATGTACCCGATCGAGGACGACCGCCAGTTCTTCATGGAAGTGCTGCGCGCCACCCGCGTGATGCTGGTGCAGGGCTCGGGCTTCAACTACCCCGACCAGCAGCACTTTCGCATCGTCTTCCTGCCGCACGAGGAAGACCTACGAGAGGCCATTTCGCGGCTGGCGAAGTTCCTCGAACAGTACCGCGCGCGCCACGCCAAGTCGGCTTCGGTGGTGCAGATTGCTACAAAAAAAGAAGCTGCTCGCGCTTGATGGTCGGGCGCTGAAACCCTATTTGATCAAAAGAACACTGAAATGAAAGCGATCCAAGTCGGCCTGATGGGCATTGGCACGGTGGGCAGCGGCACCTTCAACGTACTGCAGCGCAACCAGGAGGAAATCAAGGGCCGCGCGGGGCGCGGCATTGAGATCACCATGGTGGCCGACCTCGACACCGCGCGTGCCAAGCAGATCGTGGGCGAGGGCGTCGCCGTCGTCAATGACGCGCGCGCGCTCATCGCCAACCCCGACATCGAGATCGTCGTCGAGCTGATTGGCGGCTACGGCATCGCCAAGACGCTGGTCATGGAAGCCATCGCTGCCGGCAAGCACGTGATCACCGCCAACAAGGCGCTGCTGGCCGTGCACGGCTCCGAGATTTTCGAGGCCGCCCAAAAGCGCGGCGTGATAGTGGCTTTCGAGGCCGCCGTGGCGGGCGGCATCCCCATCATCAAGGCGCTGCGCGAAGGCCTGACGGCCAACCGCATCCAGTGGATCGCCGGCATCATCAACGGCACCACCAACTTCATCCTGAGCGAGATGCGCGACAAAGGGCTCGACTTCGATGTCGTGCTGAAAGAAGCGCAGCGCCTGGGCTACGCCGAGGCCGACCCGACCTTCGACATCGAAGGCGTTGATGCCGCGCACAAGGCGACCATCATGAGCGCCATCGCCTTCGGCATTCCGGTGCAGTTCGACAAGGCGTATGTGGAGGGCATCACCAAGCTGTCGGCCACCGACATCCGCTACGCCGAGCAGCTCGGCTACCGCATCAAGCTGCTGGGCATCACCCGGCGGCGTGAAGGCGAGGGCGTTGAATTGCGCGTGCACCCCACGCTGGTGCCCGCCAAGCGGCTGATCGCCAACGTCGAAGGCGCCATGAACGCCGTGGTGGTCAACGGCGATGCGGTGGGCACCACGCTGTACTACGGCAAGGGTGCCGGCAGCGAGCCCACGGCCAGCGCGGTGATTGCCGACCTGGTCGACGTCACCCGCCTGGCCACCAGCGACCCGCAGCACCGCGTGCCGCACCTGGCCTTTCAGCCCGGCCAGATGCGCGACGTCGGCGTGCTGCCGATGGACCGCGTCGTCACCAGCTGCTACCTGCGTCTGCGCGTGGCCGATGAGAAGGGCGTGCTGGCGCGCGTGGCCACCATCCTGGCCGAAAACGGCATCAGCATCGACGCCGTGCTGCAGCGCGAGGCCGACGAAGTGGGCGGCGAAGGCAGCACGCACACCGACCTGATCATCCTGACGCACGAGGCGCGCGAAGGTGCCATGAACGCGGCGCTGGCGCAACTTCAAGGCTTGCCGAGCGTGCTGGCGCCCATCGTGCGCATTCGCAAGGAAGAGTTGAACTGACGCGGGGCGCGCTCGCCGAAGCCATGAGTTATTGCGCCTTCGTCAACGGGCTGCCCGCCGACACCACCGATCCGAACAAGGCCTATCTGGAAGTCATGGGGGGGCGGCAGGAAGATCTGGACATTTTGATTGCCGCCACCGCCAGCGTGCACGGCCTGACCCTTGTCACCCGCAATACCCGCCACTTCATCGACACCGGCGTGCCGCTCATCAACCCCTGGGGCGGCGCCGATGCCGCCAGCACCGAATGAACTACCTCTCCACCCG
>JAGOVZ010000072.1:0-6592 GCA_018060485.1 Ottowia sp.
TGGATCCTGTGGGACATGTCGGACGCCTCCACGCAACTCGGCCAGAGCCCGCTGCGCAGCCCCTCGGTGTTCAATTTCTTCAGGCCCGGCTACGTGCCGCCGGGCACCGAGCTGGCCCGGCGCGGCCAGACGGCGCCCGAGTTCCAGCTGACGAACGAAAACTCGGTCGCCGGCTACATCAACTTCATGCACGGCGTCAT
Source organism: Ottowia sp. (assembly GCA_018060485.1). Classification (GTDB taxonomy): domain Bacteria; phylum Pseudomonadota; class Gammaproteobacteria; order Burkholderiales; family Burkholderiaceae_C; genus Ottowia. The sequence goes on from JAGOVZ010000072.1 coordinate 201, forward strand.
CGCCTGGGGCTATGGCGCCGCGGCCAGCCGCATCAGCGTGCCCGACTACACGCGCGAAATGGCGCTGGTGAACGACCCCGCCGCGCTGGTCGATCGGCTCAACCTGCTGCTGGCCGGCGGGCAACTGTCGGCCGCCACGCTGACCACCATCCGCAACGCCATCACCACCATCAACCCGGGCAGCGACTGGGGCCGCAAGACGCGCGTCTGGTCCGCCATTGTGCTGGTGATGGCTTGCCCCGAATACCTTGTGCAGAAGTGAGAGCAGCGACCATGACGCCAACCCAACGCATCGCGCGCCGCACCTTTTTGCGCCGCATCGGCCACCTCGGCATTGCCGGCACCGCCGCGCCGTGGGCCATCAACCTGGCCGCCGTCGGCGAAGCCGCCGCCTTCAACGCCGATGGCTACAAGGCCCTCGTCTGCATCTTTCTGTACGGCGGCAACGACAACGGCAACACCGTGGTGCCGTACGACACCAGCGGCCACGCCGAATACCTGACCGTGCGCGGCGCGCTGGCCACGGCGCGCGCCAATCTGGCCGCCACGGCGCTGACCGGCGCCGGACTGCCGGCGGGGCGCCAGTACGCGCTGGCACCGCAGCTGACGGGCCTGAAAGCCTTGTTCGACAAGAAGCAGCTGGCGGTGCAGCTCAACGTCGGCCCGTTGCTGCGGCCGACCACGCTGGCGCAGTTCCAGGCCCGCTCGGTGCCGCTGCCGCCCAAGCTGTTTTCGCACAACGACCAGCAATCGGTGTGGCAAAGCTCGCATGCCGAAGGCTCGGTCAAGGGCTGGGGCGGCAACCTCGGCGACCTGGCGCTGGCCGGCAATGGCCACTCGCTGTTCACCTGCATGTCGGTCACCGGCAACGCGGTGTTCCTCTCCGGCGACAGCGCCTTGGCCTACCAGATTGGCGCCGGCGGCGCCGTCAGCATCAACGGCGTGACCAGCACCGACGGCATGTACGGGTCGGCCGCCTGCCGCACGGCGCTGAAGGAACTGATCACCCAAACCCGCCCCCAGGTGCTGGAAAACGAGCTGAACCTCGTCACCAGCCGATCCATCAGCTCGCAAGCGCAATTGGCCGGCGCGCTGGACAGCAGCGCCACGCAGTTCGACGCGCTGCTGCCCGACAAGGTGGGCGATCGCACGATGGCGCTCAACCGCCAGCTCAAGATGGTCGCGCGCCTGATCGCCGGGCGCCAGCAGCTGGGCCTCAAGCGCCAGGTGTTCCTGGTGTCGCTTGGCGGCTTCGACACGCACGACAACCTCAACACCAACCACCCGGCGCTGCTGGCGCACGTGGGCAACGCCATGGCGGGTTTCCAGCAGGCGCTGGATTCGTTGGGCGTCGGCCAGCAGGTCACCACCTTCACCGCGTCCGACTTCGGCCGCACCATGACGTCCAACGGCGACGGCTCCGACCATGGCTGGGGCAGCCACCACTTCGTGATGGGCGGCGCGGTGAAAGGCGGCGCCTTCTACGGCAGCGCACCCAGCGCGCTGCTGAAGGGCCCGGAAGACGTCGGCCAGGGCCGGCTGCTGCCCACCACCTCGGTCGACCAATACGCCGCCACCATGGCGCGCTGGTTTGGCGTGGCCGACAGCGAAATGACGCAGATCGCGCCGAACATCGGCTACTTCGACAGCGCGAACCTGGGTTTCATGGCGTAGCGCTGCGGGGCCCACGGCGGCCCGGCTGGCTGAAGACGGCAGGCGGCCGCCAAAGCATGGGAAAATCCACGCTTTGCCGGCCGCCATCGCGCGGCGCGGCGCCACCGCTCTTCGCACAATCCATGTCGTCCACCCTGCACCCCATGCTCAACGTGGCCATTCGGGCCGCACGCGCCGCTGGCGCCATCATCAACCGCGCCGCGCTGGACATCGAATCGGTGCGCATCTCGCAAAAGCAGGTCAACGATTTCGTCACCGAAATCGACCACGCGAGCGAAGACGCGATCATCGACACCCTGCTCACCGCCTACCCGCACCACGGCATGCACGCCGAAGAGTCGGGCACCACGCGCGGCAACCCCAAGGCCGATCACGTCTGGATCATCGACCCGCTGGACGGCACCACCAACTTCATCCACGGCTTTCCGGTCTATTGCGTCAGCATCGCGCTGGCCGTCAAGGGCCGCATCGAGCAGGCCGTGGTGTACGACCCCACGCGCAACGACCTGTTCACCGCCACGCGCGGGCGCGGCGCCTACCTGAACGACCGCCGCATCCGCGTCAGCAAGCGCACGCAGCTCAATCAAAGCCTGGTCGCCACCGGCTTTCCGTTTCGCAAGGGCGACGACTTTCCGACCTACCTGAAGATGATGGGCGACGTGATGCAGCGCACCGCCGGCCTGCGCCGCCCGGGCGCCGCGGCGCTCGACCTGGCCTACGTCGCCGCCGGTTTCACCGATGGCTTTTTCGAAACCGGCCTGAAGGTGTGGGACGTGGCCGCCGGCTCGCTGTTGGTGACCGAGGCCGGCGGCCTGATGGGCAATTTCACCGGCGAGACGGGCGATCTGGAACAAGGCGAATGTCTGGCCGGCAACCCGCGCGTCTATGCGCAATTGGTGCAGGTGCTGCGTCAATACTCTCGATACGATAGCGCCGAGCGCACGTCGGACGGGCGCAAGGAGCAGATTTCGCTCAAGAAACCGGCGACTTCCACGAAGAACGACGACGCGGCCTTCGACGCCTGGGCCAAAGGCGCAGCCACTGAAGCTGCCGCTGACAGCGCCGCCCCTGCCGATGCGGCCAGTGGGGCCGATCACAGCGACGAGCCGCGCGAGCCGTGAGCACGCCGCCCGACGCCGCGCCCGCCGGCGTGGCGCACCCGCGCCCGATCCGCAGCTTTGTCACGCGCGCCGGCCGCACCACCGCCGGGCAGGCCCGCGCGCTGGCTGAACTGGGGCCGCGCCACGTGCTGCCCTACGACCCGTCTACTACTGATTTGGTAGCTGCTTGCGCTGATCCGGCAAGCGCTGGCGGCCAAAATCGTTCAAAAACCGTGCTGGAGATCGGCTTCGGCATGGGCCACGCCACCGCGCACATCGCGGCGCTGATGCCGGACACGCTGTTCATCGGCTGCGAGGTGCACGAGCCCGGCGTGGGCGCGCTGCTGAAAAGCATCGGCGAGCAGAACCTGGACAACCTGCGCATCGTGCAGCACGACGCGGTCGAGGTGCTGCGCCACATGATCGCGCCGGCCAGCCTGCACGGCGTGCACATCTTCTTTCCCGACCCGTGGCACAAGAAGCGCCACCACAAGCGCCGCCTGATCCAGCCGCCCTTTGTGCGCCTGCTGGCCGAGCGCATCGCCCCCGGCGGCTACCTGCACTGCGCCACCGACTGGCAGCCGTATGCCGAGCAGATGCTCACCGTGCTGGGCGCCGAGCCGCTGCTGACCAACACCGCCGCCGACTACGCGCCGCGCCCCGACTACCGGCCCGAGACCAAGTTCGAGCGCCGCGGCCTGCGCCTGGGGCACGGCGTGTGGGATCTGGTGTTTCGCCGCAACGATCGGCCAGCGACGCCGAATGCTACTTAGTTGATAGCTGCTCGCGCTTGATTGGCAAGCGCTGGCGGTTATTTTCTTTCAAATCATGAGCCGGCCGCCGCGCCCATCGCACTTGCCGCTGCGCGATGGCGTCAGCGCCAGTTGCGTGGTGGTGCGCCCCGGTGACGCACCAACAGCGCTGGATTTTCTGGCCGCTCGCCTAGCGGTGCTGAGCCGCGATGAATGGGCCGAGCGTCTGGCGCGCGGCGAAGTTCTCGATGCGCAGGGCCAGCCGCTCAACGCCAGCACGCCCTGCCACCCCGGCCAGCGCATCTACTACTACCGGCGCCTGGCGAGCGAGCCCGAACCGCTGGTCAGCGAGCACATCGCGTTTCAGGACGAGTGGCTGGTGGTGGCCGACAAGCCGCACTTCATGCCGGTCACGCCGAGCGGCCGCTTTGTGCAGCAAAGCCTGCTGGTGCGGCTCAAGCGACGGCTGGGCCTGGCCGATCTGAGCCCGGTGCACCGCATCGACCGCGAGACGGCCGGGCTGGTTGTTTTTGCCGTGCAGCCGCACACGCGCGATGCCTATCAGGCGCTGTTTCGGGATCGGCGCGTGCACAAGCTGTATGAGGCCGTGGCGCCGCATCGGCATGGTCTCGTGTTGCCGCACACCCACCGAAGCCGCCTGGCGCCGGATGCCGAGCGCTTTTTCCTCTCGCGCGAAGTGGCCGGCGAGCCAAACAGCGAAACGCACATCGAGCGCGCCGAGCCGCTGGGCGCCCACGCGCTGTACCACCTGCGCCCCGTCACCGGCCAGCGCCACCAGTTGCGGCTGCACATGATGGCGCTTGGGGTGCCGATTCTGGGCGACGGCTTCTACCCTGAGGTGCTGCGCGGCCCGGGCGAGCCGGACGATGCAGAGAACCCGCTGCAATTGCTGGCGCGCGCGCTGGCGTTCGACGATCCGGTGACGGGGGAGCAGCGTCGGTTCAGCTCAAGCCTGACGCTGCGCGCGGCGCAGGCGGCTTCGCCCGCGCCCGCAGCAGGCGCCGATCAATTCGACGACAAGGTGCCGAGGTCGGTCATGGGCGCCAGCGGCGCGTAGTCGCTGTCGGCGCGCGCCTGCCGCCGCTCTTGGGTGCGCTGGCGCACGGTCGTGCGCAGGTCGGCCAGCAGCTGTTCAGCCGGCGCATCCGCCTCGGGGCGCTGGTTGGCGGCGGCGATCAGGGTGGCAATGCGCGCCGACGAGCTGTCGGTGCGCGCGCGATGCGCCAGGCTCTGCTCCTCGCCGTCGCGGATCAGCAGCCGAAACGGCTCGCCGCGCAACTCGCCCAGCTCCATCAGCTTGCGCCGGAAGTACTGTTGCATCTCCTCGCGCGCCGCCGCTGGCACCACCTGCGGCGTCTGGATGACCAGCAAGACCCCGTCGCGGCCATCGGCCGTGCGCGTAGCCCAGCACTCGGCGCGGCCCACCAGGCCGACGTGGCGCATGACGTACAGCGTGGCGCTCTGCAAGCCCCGCAGCGTGGTCAAGGGCGACTGGAAGCGGCGGCGAATTCGTTGGATAAACTGCATGGCAAACAAGGGCTGTCGCCCAAGTGCACAGCATAGCGCCAAGACTCCCTGTTCAGGGGGATTCGCCCGCCAGTCCGATGGCTTTTGTCACGTTTTTTGCTTTTCAAACACCTGATGTCCGCGCTACCCGAAAACCTCATCCTGCACGAGCGCGGCTGGCTGTCGTCCAACAACCTGCTGTGCCTGGGCGACGCGCCGGCGCTGATCGACACCGGACACGTCAAGCACGCGGACGAAACGGTGCGGCAGGTGCGCCAGGCGCTGGGCGACCAGCCGCTGGCCGACATCGCCCACACCCACCTGCACAGCGACCATTGCGGCGGCACCGGCGCGCTGCAGGCCGCGTGGCCGGCGGCGCGCACCTGGGTGCCGGCGCCATCGCTCGCGCATGTGCAGGCGTGGGACGAAGACGCCCTCACCTTCGGCGACACGGCGCAGCGCTGCGCCCGCTTTGTCGCCCAGCACGCGCTGGTGCCGGGGCAGACGGTGCGGCTGGGCGACTTCGACTGGCAGATCCACGCGGCGCCCGGGCACGACGCGCTGGCCGTGCTGCTGTTCGAGCCCACGCATGGCGTGCTGGTGGCCGGCGACGCGATGTGGGAGCACGGCGTGGGCGTGATCTTTCCGCACATCGACGGCAGCGACGGCTTTGACACCTTCACCGACACGCTGGCGCTGATCGAACGGCTCGACCCGGCCGTGGTGGTGCCGGGCCACGGGGCCGTCTTCGAGCGCCAGGGCGGCGCCATCACCGCCGCGATTGCGCGTGCGCGCGCCCGCATCGACCAGTTCAACGCCAACCCTGCCGCGCACGCGCTGCATGCCGCCAAGGTGTTGATCAAGTACCAGATGATGGATGTGGAACGCATGCCGCGCGCGGATTTCGAGCGCTGGCTGGACAGCGCCCGCGCGCTGCACGCGCTGCACCAGCAGCACCGGCCCGACATGGTCTGGCGCGACTGGCTGGCCCACATCCTGGCGCCGATGTTCGGCAAGGGCGTGCTGCGGCAAGACGCGGACACGGTGTTCGACGGCGCTTGAGCACCCGTCGCATCGCGCGCGCAGACGTCAGGCGCGCTTGAGCGCCGACCACAGTTCGCCGGCCGTCATCACCGGCGGCGCTTCGGGCCAGCGACCATCCAGCAATTGCAGCATGCGCGCGTTGCGCGGCGCGGCCAGGCCATGCGCCCGCGCCAGCCGCACCACCTCGCCGCACAGCGCGTCGATCTCGGTGCGCCGGCCCAGCGCCACGTCGTCGGCCATGCTGGATCGCGCTTTCTCGTCGATGCGCAGCATGCGCGCGGCCACGCGGGTGAAC
>JAGOVZ010000072.1:6692-11318 GCA_018060485.1 Ottowia sp.
GGCCATGCTGGATCGCGCTTTCTCGTCGATGCGCAGCATGCGCGCGGCCACGCGGGTGAACATCGCGTCTGGCAGGCGCAGCAGCGTGGGCAGCCAGCAACACGCCCAGCGCCTCATCCATCAACGCGGCAAAGCAGCGCCGCCAGTCGCGCTGCATCAGCTCGGCGCGCAGCGGCAGGCGCGACAGCGCATTCACCGGGTTGTTCAGGTTGAGCAGCAGCTTGCCCCACTGCACGGGCGCCAGATCGGCGTGCAGCGCCAGCGGCAGGCCCGCGCGCGCGAACAGCGGCAGCCACGGAGTCGACGCCACATCGTGCTGCGCGGCCAACACCCCTTGCGTGCCGCGGTGCAGATGGCCGGGCGCCAGTTCGGCCACATTGAAGGGCACCATGCCCGGCACCACGCGCAACTGCGGCGCCGCCGATTGCGCGCGCGCCGCGTTGTCCACACCGTTTTGCAGCGACAGCACCGGCGTGCCGGCCGGCAGCACGCACGCCAGTTGCGCGGCCGCGGCCTCGGTGCCGGCGCTCTTGACGGCGAGCAACACCAGGCCGGGCGCAGCGCCTTCGGGCGGCAGTTCGGACGCATCCAGCGCATCCGGCGCGACGTGCAACGTGGGGCCGCCGACGTCGCTCAGCGTCAAGCCTTGCGTGCGCAGCACATTCACCACGCGCGGCCGACCGATGACGTGCACGCGCGCGCCCGCCGCCGCCAGCCGGCCACCGACCCAGCAGCCGACCGAGCCGGCACCCATGACCCACACCGATTCAGAGTACCGTTCGCCCACGTTCACAGATCAAATCCCCGCCTGGCGCTTGCCAGACAAGCGATGGCAGCTATGCTATCGATAGTCATGCAGCGATCTGTCGCGCCGTGATCTGGTACCTGAAATCGTCCGGGGCGTAACTGTCGAAGCGCCCATCGGCGTTCTCGGCCACCGGGTACATGAAAAAGCCCAGCTCGCCCTCCTGCGCGCCCGGCAGCTTCACGTCGTGCGCGGTGTTGTAGGCCATCCAGTTGCCTTCCCAGCCGCCGAACAGGCCCTCGTACACCGGTTTCACAATCGGGTTGCCAGCTTGCCTGATCCACTCCGGCGTTTCCTGGCGCATCACCTTGGCCACGTCGGCCGGGTCCATCGCCGTCCAGCCGCGTGCCTGCAGGTAGACCTCGGCACGGCAGTGCTGCGCGCCCTTCAGGCTGGTCGGGTTGCCGCCCAGTTCGCGATAGCCGAAGGCCGATGGCGCCAGGCGGATGCCGTACACGTCGCGCGCAGGCAGCCCCACGCTGCGGCACAGGCCGACGAACAGCGCGTTCAGGTCGGCGCACTTGCCGCCCAGGTTGCCGGTCTCCAGCAAGGTCTTGATGTCGCCCTCGCCGCAGCCGCGCACCTTGGGTTCGCGCCAGGCGTTGGCCACCACCCAGTCGTAGATGGCGCGTGCCTTGGCTTCGTCGCCGCGCGCGCCGCGCGTGGCTTGCCGTGCCGTGTCGCGCACGATGCCATCGGTGGGCAGCAGGCGCGTGGGCTTCAGCGCCTCGCGCAACGTCGCGCTGTCTTCCGCCGCGCGGCGGCGCGCCTGCGATTCGTCGCGGCTTTGCGTGCGCACGCGACTGGTCACTTCGACAAACGGCTGCGCCGCGCCGGGAGCAAATTCCGCTGCCACCATGCGTACGCCCTGCGCGCCATCGCTGGCCAAGCGCGCCTGCCCGTTGCTGCTGAAGGTGTGGCCCAGCGTCTGCTGCCACGGCGTTTGCACCGACGGCAGCGGCACCCACACGCGCGTGGCGCTGGTGGTGGCGGGCAAATCGATGCGGGTGGTGACCTCGAACGTGCGCCAGTCTCCCGGTTCGGGGTCGAAGCGGCGCGCTGCTTTGGTGGGGGTTGAGGTTTGCGCCAGCAAGGCGCCCGGCAATGCGGCGGCGGCGCCCAGGCCGGCCGCGCGCCCGATGAGGGCGCGTCGAGTCGTGTTCATGAAAGAGAACTCCGAATGGTGATGAACACCCGTCGGCGCACACGAGGTGGCGGCACGTGGCGCGCAACCAATGCCCCGAAGGCGGGCGGCCGGCGCGCACAGTGCGCGAGGCGTGCGGATTATCGCGCCGGCTGGCGCAGCGCCCGCAGCCAGCCCAGCGCTTCGCTGCCGCTCCAATCCACCGCGCCGGTGACGATCTGGCGCGGCGTACCCGTGGTGTCGATCAACAAGGTGCTCGGGTACACCACAATGCCCCAGGCCTTCGCGATCACGCCCTTGGGGTCGGGCAGGATGGGCAGCGTCAGCCCGGTGGATCGGGCGTAGCGCTGCACGTGGGGAATGGATTCGCGCACGTTCACGGTGAGCAGCACCAGGTCCGCCTCGCCCAACTCGTGCAGTGTCTGCAGCGTGGGCATCTCTTCCTTGCATGGCGCGCACCAGGTGGCCCAGAAGTTGAGCAGCACCGACTGGCCCTTCAGGTCGGCCAGATTCCACTCGCGGCCGTTCAGATCGGTGCCCTTCAGGGGTGGCATGGAGCTCGATCGCCGCCAGGTCTTGATGTCGTGCTGCGAAAACGAGATCGAGGGGAGCATGGTCAGGCCGGCCACAGCCAGCAGTGTGGCGCGCCGCCGCGATAGTGCTGGCGCGTCGTCCAGTGGCCCCTGGCCGTCGCGCGATCTAATCACACCCGCTCCGCCACCCAGCCCTGCACGCTCTGCAAGGCCTTGGGCAACCCGGACGCATCGGTGCCACCCGCCATCGCCATGTCCGGCTTGCCGCCGCCCTTGCCGCCCACTTGCTGGGCGACGAAGTTGACCAGCTCGCCGGCCTTGACTTTGCCAATCGCATCCTTGGTGACGCCGGCGGCCAGTTGCACCTTGTCGCCCTCCACGGCGGCGAGCACGATGGCGGCGGTTTTCAGCTTGTCTTTCAGCTTGTCCATGGTCTCGCGCAGTGTCTTGGCGTCGGCGCCTTGCAGCGTGGCGGCGAGCACTTTGAGGCCATTCACATCGACGGCTTGATTCACCAGTTCATCGCCTTGCGATGAGGCCAGCTTGCCCTTGAGCTGCGCGATTTCTTTTTCGAGGGCCTTCACCTGATCGAGCACCTGGCCCAGCCGCGCCTGCACCTCGGCGGGCGGCGTGCGCAGCGTGGCGGCCACGCTGTGCAGGCTGGCTTCCAGGCCTTGCGTGTATTCGAGCGCGTTGGCGCCGGTGATGGCCTCGATGCGGCGCACACCCGCCGCGACGCCGCCTTCGCTGACGATCTTGAACAGGCCGATGTCGCCCGTGCGCCGCACGTGTGTGCCGCCGCACAGTTCCTTGCTGGAGCCGATGGTGAGCACGCGCACGGTCTCGCCGTACTTCTCGCCAAACAGCATCATGGCGCCGGTTTTCTGCGCGCTGTCCAGGTCCATGACCGACGCATCGGTCGCGGCGTTGGCCAGAATTTCTTCGTTCACCCGGCGCTCGATCTCGGTGATCTGCTCGGGCGTGACGGGCGCGTTGTGCGCGAAGTCGAAGCGCGTCTTCTCGGCATCGACGAGCGAGCCCTTTTGCTGCACGTGCGCGCCCAGCACCTCGCGCAGCGCCTTGTGCATCAGGTGCGTGACGCTGTGGTTGCGCATGGTGGCGGCGCGCGTGGCTTGATCGACGCGCGCGTCCACACTGTCGCCCACCTTGAGCGTGCCTTGCGTCATCACGCCGTGGTGACCATAGACGTCGGCCTTGATTTTCTGCGTGTCTTCGACGCCGAAGACCACGCCTTCGGCCAGCAACTGGCCCTGGTCGCCGACCTGACCGCCGCTTTCCGAATAGAACGGCGTGGTGTCGAGCACGACGACGCCGCGTTCACCTTGCTTCAGGTTGCTCGCGCTCGTCCCATCAACGTAGATAGCTACTACTTTGCTAGCGTGCGCCAATTCGTCGTAACCGGTGAAGACGTTGGCCGCGCCGCTGTATTCCAGCGCCTTGTCCATCTTGAACTTGCCCGCCGCGCGGCCAGCGGCTTTTTGACGCTCCATTGCAGCATCAAATGCAGCCACATCAACCTTCAAGTCCCACTCGCGACAAACGTCTTGCGTCAAATCGAGAGGAAACCCGTAGGTGTCGTGCAACTTGAACGCCGTTTCACCCGAAAGGGTAGCTTCTTGCGAAATTGCATGCCCTTGAACATTCGGCGCCGGATTTTTTACGGGATTGGCTCCGATCTGAGAAGCGGCCGCTTCCAGGATCTCCATGCCGTTGGCCAGCGTTTCGTAAAAGCGCTCTTCCTCCGCCTTCAACACCTCTTCCACCCGCTTCGCCTCCGCCTGCAGGCGCGGATACGCCGCGCCCATCAGTTCGACCAGCGGCGCCACCAGCTTGTGGAAGAAGGGCTTCTTCTGTCCCAGTTTGTAGCCATGCCGGATCGCGCGGCGGATGATGCGGCGCTGCACGTAGCCGCGGCCTTCGTTCGATGGAATCACACCATCGCTGACGAGGAACGACGTCGCGCGGATGTGGTCGGCAATCACCTTGAGCGACGGATTGGCGAGTTCGGTGCAGCCGGTCGCCTTGCCCGCTTCGGCAATCAGCCGCTCGAACAGGTCGATCTCGTAGTTGCTGTGCACGTGCTGCAGGATGGCGGCCAGGCGCTCCAGGCCCATGCCGGTGTC
>JAGOVZ010000073.1 GCA_018060485.1 Ottowia sp.
TTGCCGTAGTTGTTCTTGGGCAGCTCGCTCACGAAGATGTAGCGCTTGGGGCGCTTGAAGCGGGCGATGTGAGCCAGGCAGTGGGCGTCGAGCGCGGCCTCGGTCACATCGGCGCCGGGCTGCGCGACGATGAACGCCACCACGTTTTCGCCCCATTGGGCGTCGGCCTCGCCCACCACGGCGAGTTCGGCGACGCCGTCGGCGGTGAGCAGGGCTTCTTCCACCTCGCGCGGGTAGATGTTGCTGCCGCCGCTGATGATGAGGTCTTTGCTGCGGTCTTTCAGCGTGAGGTAGCCGTCGGCATCCAGCGCGCCCATGTCGCCGGTGAACAGCCAGCCGTCCTTCACGGCCGCGGCTGTGGCGTCGGGGTTGGCCCAGTAGCCGGCCATGACGCTGTCGCCCTTGACGACGATCTCGCCGATCTCGCCCAGCGGCAGGTCGCGGCCGTCGGCGTCGGCGACGCGCACGCGCACAGGCGTTTGCGCGACGCCGACGCTGGCGATGCGGTCCAGGTAACGCGGGTGAGCAGTGTCTGCCAGATCGGCGCGGCAGAGCACGGTGCCGACCATCGGCGTTTCGCCCTGACCGTAGATTTGTACGAAGCGCGGGCCCATGAGGGCCAGCGCGCGCTGGATGTCGGCCACGTACATCGGCGCGCCGCCGTAGACGATGGTCTTGAAGCTGCGCGCGCAGTCTTCGGGTGACAGGCCGTTGTGCGCCGCGTGATCGACCAGCCGGCCCACGATGGTCGGCGCCGCGAACAGCGACAGCGGCCCGATGCGGCGCCCGAGCGCGAACAGCTCGGCCGGATCGACGCCGCCGGAGGCCGGCACCACGTGGCGTGCGCCTGCCATCAGGTGCGGGATGGCGTAGATGCCGGCGCCGTGCGAGATGGGTGCTGCATAAGCGATGGCGTCATCGCGACACACCGCATCGACATCGACGTGGTAGCCCATGCCCATGGTCATCAGGTTGCGGTGCGTCAGCATCACGCCCTTGGGGCGGCCGGTGGTGCCGCTGGTGTAGAACAGCCAGGCGGTGTCGCCCAAGTCGCGCTGGGTGACGGGCACGGCAAACGGGTCGGGCGCCGGGGCGAGCAGGGCGGCGGCTTGCGGCGATTCCAGGTCGATCTGCCGCTCGATGCCACCCAGCGGTTCGGGCGCCACGTCGGCGGTGACGAAGGCCCAGCGCGCGCCGCAGTTGGCGGCGATCCATTCGACCTCGCGCGGGTGCAGCTTGGCGTTGACCGGCACGGCGACCAGGCCGGCCCACCACAGGCCCCACATCACTTCCAGGTAGCGCGGGTGGTTGCGCGCGAAGACCAGCACGCGGTCGCCCGGTTGCAGGCCGGCATCGCGCGTGCGCTGGGCCAGACCGGCGCTGCGCGCGGCCCATTGGTGGTGCGTGGCGTGCAGGGCATCGCCGTTCAGGATGGCGGTCGAATCGGGGTGTTGGCGCGCTTGACGCACGAGCAGATGGGCCAGGGTCATGCGGCGGGTCTCCGGTCGTTCTTGTTCGCGGATTCTGAATCAAAATGACCGCCAGCGCTTGCAGGACAAGCGCAAGCAGCTATGAAAACAGAAGTGACCAGCGTCAGACCAGGAACGGCCCGGGAAAGTCCTGCACGGCGCGGAAGTGGCAGGCGATGCCGTCCGCCGCCGTCCAGCGGTACAGGCCGATCATGGGCGGCTCGAAACGCATCGCCAGCGGCGCGCCGGGGCGCAGATCCAGCTCCAGCTGGTGCGAGGTGGACGGCGCCACGACCACCGGCGCGCCGCCCAGCGCGCCGACGATGGGGCGGTGCATGTGGCCGGCGGCGATCAGTTGCACGCCGCCATGCGCGGCGACCAGCCGGGCCAGCTCGGCGCCGCCCTGCAGCAGCCCGCAGGCGTCCATGGCGTCGATGCCGGTGACCAGCGGCGGGTGGTGCAGCAACACGATCACTGGCAGGCCGGCGGCGCGCTGCAGCGCGCGCGCCAGCCAGTCGAGTTGCGCCGCGCCCAGCGCGCCGTGCGGCTGGCGCGGCACCACGGTGTCGAGGCCGATGAAGTGCAGGCCGCCGTGTTCGACGCGCAGGCACATGCAGCCGGCCGGCGCATCGGCCGCCACCGGCATCAGCTCGCCCAGCACGCGGCGCGCGGCGGCCGGGTCGTCGTGGTTGCCGGGGATGCAAAGCACGCGCGGCCCGCCATCGGCGTGCGCGGACAGCTCTTGTTTCAGGAGTGCGCGCAAGGTGTCGTAGTCGACTTCGCGGCCAGCGTCCGTCAGATCGCCGGAGAGCAGCAGCACCTCGGGCGCGGGATCAAGACCGCGCACGCGGGCGAAGGCGCGGCGCAGCATCTCGGCCGGGCCGGGGTGATCCGGCCAGGTGGCGGTGTCGAGCCCGATGTGCGGGTCGGTCAGGTGGGCGATGAGCATGGGCGGGTCGGGGCGGGCGGTAGATTTTCGCGCGGCGGCGGATTCGGTGTGCGCGGCCCGACGGGTTTTGCGCGTCGCGGCGGCGGTGCGAGGGGCGATTGTCCTGCAAGACCTGCTGGCTGCCGCGCGTCATCGTATGCGTGGGCACGCGCCAGTGCGCCGCATGGCGGGCGCTCGAATCACGTGCTGGCAGCGCAGTCTGGCGCCATGCCTTTGGCGGTCAGCGGCGCCGGCATGGGCGCGGGCCGCTCGAAAAGCCGGCCGAAGCCGTGCGCCGTCGCGTCCAGGCCCGCGCAGGCCATCAGGTCCCAGAACCCGGCCGGCGAACTGGCGACCACCGGCTGCTCGCAGCGCGCTTGCAGCGGTGCCAGCAGGTCGAGCGTGCGCAGGCCGCCGCAGGACAGCAGCAGGCCATCGGCGTGCGGCGCCCGCTCGTGCACACGCAATGCGAGTTGCGTCAGCACGTCGGGGCCGACCCGGCCGACGGCCAGCACGTCGGTCATGTCCAGGCCTTCCAAGGCGGTCACCTGGAAGTCCAGCCCGGTCAGGAACCGCTTCAGGTCGTGGTTCAGCGCATCGGTGTAGGCGGTGGCCACCGCCACGCGCCGTACGCCCAGCGTGCGCAACGCCCGCACGATGGCGTGGCTCATGGTGGTGCACGGCAGGCCGGTGACGTCGGCCATCTGCGCGCACAGGTCTTCGGTGAAGGTCAGGCCACGGTGAAAGCTGAGCGATGTGCCCATGAGCGAGATCGCTCGCACACCGTCATTCCGCAGCGCGACCGCGTGGTCGCGGATCGCCTCGATGACGGGCGCGAAGCCGCCGCTTGAAATGCTGTCGATGCCCAGGCCGCGCGCCAGAAAGTGGGCGCGGCCCGCGTACAGGCGTGGCCCGTCGTCGGGCACGCGGCCATGCGCGGGCGGCACGATCAGGCCCAGGGTGGGAATGAGGGTCATGTGCGTGCCGCTATTGCGCGCTGATCTTCTGCGCCTTGATGAGCTTGGCCCAGTCGGCCGATTCACGCGCCAGATCGGCCTTGAGCGCGTCGGCGCGCATCGGTGCAGGCACCGCGCCCTGCGCGGCCGCGCCGTGCACCACCTCGGACTTGGCAAGGGCGATGCGCACGGCTTCTTCGAGCTTGACAACGATGGCCGGCGGCGTGCCGGCGGGTGCGGCCAGGTACAGGCGCGGCGCCACGTTGAAGCCCGGCAGCCCCTGCGACAGCGGTGCCACGCCTTCGGCGCCGGCCAGCTTGTCGTCGCTCATCATGGCCAGGCCCTTGATCTTGCCGCCACGGATCTGCGCGATGCCGGCGGCCGCGCTCACCACGCCCAGCGGCACTTGGCCGCCAATGATGTCCGGCACGATCTGCGACGCGCCGCGGTACGGAATGTGCAGCACGAACGCGCCGCTGCGGCCCTTGAGCATTTCCATGCCCAGATGGTGCACGGTGCCGACGCCAGAGGTGGCGTAGGCGTACTTGCCGGGGTGCGCCTTGAGCTCATCGATCAGCGTCCTGGGCGAGCTGGCGGCAAAGTCGGGTCTCGAGACGATCATCAGCGGCAGGTTGAACAGCCCGCCGACGGGCGCGAAGTCCTTCAGCGGATCGAAGCCCGCGCGCGGCTGCAGATGTTGCGCGATGAGCAGGCCGCTTTCGCCCAGCAGCAGGGCGTACCCGTCGGCGGGCGAGCGCGCCACGGCATCGGCCGCCAGCAGGCCGGCGGCGCCGGGGCGGTTTTCCACCACCACCTGCTGGCCGAGCTGCGCACCAAGCGCGGGGGCGATCAGGCGTGCCACCGCGTCCATGCCGCCGCCGGCCGAGTAGCCGACGAACAGGCGAACCGGGCGCGTGGGGTAGTCCTGCGCCAACGCGGGTGCGGCGGTGGCGACGGCGAGGGCGCCCAGCAGCAGGCGGCGGCGAGTGGGAAGGGCAAAGACTTTCGTGGCTGTCTCCGTGTGTTCGTGTGTTGGTGCTGGCGCGGGCGCGTGCGTTCAGGCCTTGCCAACGCCGCGCGACAGGGGGCGCTTGGCCAGCTCGGCCATGCGTTCGCGGTTGGGCTTGAAGCCCAGGCCCGGCGCGATGGGCAGGGCCAGAACGCCTTCGGTCGGCTCGGGCAGGCCGTCGAATACCTGCTTGCAGCATTCGACCGCGACCGAGTGGTATTCGACCAGCGTGCCATTGGCCAGGCCCGCGTGCAGGTGCATGTTGTGGTGCGGCCAGGCGCCGCCGTTGGCCAGTTGGGTGTTGAAGGCCGCCGCCATGCCGCCGATGCGCAGGCACTGCGTGTAGCCGCCGCTGATGCACACGTTGGGCTGCACCACATCCAGCGCCTGCGCGGTGAGGAAGTCGCGGAAGCGGCTGGCCAATCCTTCGTTCTGCCCGCCAGCCAGCGGCATGCCGACCTTGCCGCGCAGCTTGACCAGGTTGCCCACGTCGTTGTGCGACACCGGCTCTTCGAAGAAGGCGATGTCGTATCGCTCAAGCCGGCGCGCCAGGCTGAGCGCGCTCATGTAGTCGAGGCTGCAGTTGGCGTCGATGAAGATCTGCACGCCGGGGCCCACGGCCTCGCGCACGGCGCCAACGCGGGCCACGTCCTCGGCAATCACGTCGTGCACCGCGCGCGGCTCGTCGCGGCGCTGCAGCGCGTGGTGGCCCACCGTCATCTTCAGACGCGTGAAACCGCGGCCCACCCATTCGGCCGCCGCGGCGGCCAGTTCGTCGCGGCCGAAGAAGGCGAAGCCGAAGGTGGCGTACACCGGCACGTGGTCGCGTGCGCCGCCCAGCAGGCGCCAGCACGGCTCGCCCAGCAGCTGGCCCTTGATGTCCCACAGCGCCAGATCGATGGCGGCAATGGCATGGCTAGCGTAGCCCGACTGCCCGCGCGGGGTGAGCAGCCAGTAGAGCCGGTCCCACAGCTGCTCGTGCCGCATCGGATCGCGGCCGACCAGCGCGTGCGCGGCCACGTCGTTGACGATGCTGGCGACGACTTCTTCCTCAGTGATGGCCGTCATGCCGGTGCCGGTGATGCCGGCGCTGGTTTCCACATCCACCAGGCAGATCGACAGGCTGGTGATGCGCCCGCCCATGGTCACGGGCAGGTTGAGCGGCGTGGCGTGCACGCGGGTGATGGTCAGGTCGGGGTGGTCCATGAAGGCGGGGGCGCCTGAGGCGCGATGCGGGGAACAAGTCTGCACCTTAGAAAGCGCCGGTGGCCCGCGCAAGAGCTTGCGGCGAACGCAGGTTTCGCCGATCACGAAAGCTGAACCCGAAATGCTAGGCGGTACGCAGCGCGCGAACCAGGGTGCGCACGGGCGCGCGCGCCGGCAGACCATGGCGCAGCATGGCGCGGTGAGTGCGCGTGGTCCAGGACTCGGCCAGGCGCACCGCCTTGATCGGCAGCGTAGCGAGTTGCGGCGCGATGGCCTCGCGCGGCAGCACGCTCACCCCCACGCCGCCGGCCACCATGCGGCAGACGGCGTCGAAGCTGCGCATCTGCATGCGGATCGACAGGCGGCGCCCGCGCTGCTCGGCGGCCGCCGTCAGCCGGCCGGAGATGGCGTTGCCATCGGGCAGGCACACAAGCGGCAGCTCCATTAGCGCGTCCATGTCCAGCACGCGCTGGCGCGCCAGCGCGTGACCGGCCGGCACCACCACCACCAGCGTGTCGCTGAACAGGTCGACCGCGTCGAGGCCCTGCACGGCGTAGGGCATGTCGAGCAGGCCCAGATCGGCGCTGCCATCGAGCAGGGCCAGCGGAATCTCGGGGCTGCTGCGCTCTTCGACCTCGACGCGGATGCGCGGGTGCGCGGCCTGGAACGCCGCCAGCCGAGCAGGCAAGTACTCGATGATGGACGAGGCGTTCGCCATGACCCGTACATGGCCTTGCAACTGCCGTGCGGCGTCGTGCAGGTCGAGCGTCAGGCGGTCCGCCTCGGCCAGCAGTTCACGCGCACGTTGCACCAGAAATTGGCCAGTGGCGGTGGTGCGCACGCCCCGGTTGGAGCGTTCGAACAACGCCGTGCCGGTGGCGCGTTCGAGCGCGGTGATGCGCCCACTCACCGCGCCCAGCGCCAATCCCGCCCGGTCGCTGCCGGCGCTCATGGAGCCGCTTTCAGCCACCGCCACGATGACGCGCAACGTGGTCAGGTCGGGCGGGTCGAAGGATGGAGGTGCGCTGCCTTTGATGCGCGCACGACTCACACCGGCACCGTGTAGTTCAGCGCCATGCGCCCGCCGTCGACCATGATGATTTCGCCCGTGATGTAGCTGGACGCATCGCTGGCGAGGAAAGCCACCACGTCGGCAATCTCGCTCGGCTCGCCCAGGCGCTTGAGCGGCGTGCGCATCATGATCTTGTTTTTGGCCTCGTCGCTGGTCAGCACGGCGGCGGCGGCCAGTTCGGTGGCGATGGTTCCGGGGCCGACGGCGTTGACGCGAATGCCCTTGTCGGCCAGCGCCAGCGCCATCGCGCGCGTCAGCTGGTTGATGCCGCCCTTGCTGACGTTGTAGCTGGCGATGTTCGGAATCGCCAGCACGCTGTTGACGCTGCTCATGTTGACGATGCTGCCTCGCCCCGCCTTGGCCATTTCGCGCGCCACGGCCTGCGCGACCAGGAACGAACCCTTGAGGTTGACGCGCAGCACGGCGTCGAAGTCGGCCTCGGTGACGTCGAGGAAATCGGCCGCCTTGAAGATGCCGGCGTTGTTGACCAGCACGTCGATGCGGCCGTGCGCTTGCAAGACGGAGGCCACCAGCGCATCGACCTGGGCCTTGTCGCCCACGTCGCAATGGACGTAGGTGGCCTTCAGCTCATCGGCCAGCGCCTGGCCGCGCGCATCAGCCACGTCGGCGATGACGACCTGCGCGCCTTCTTGCGCAAAGCGGCGCGCGCAGGCTTCGCCAATGCCCTGGCTGGCGCCGGTGACGATGGCGACACGGCCTGCAAGGCCGAAGCGGATGGAATCGTTGGAAGGGGTCACGGGTGCTTTTCGTTCAGTGAGGTTGAGGATGAAAAAGGGCGCTGGCGCTTGCTGGGAAAGCGTGAGCAGCTATGGGAATCATAGTGGCCTGAAAACACGGCGGTCGTGCGCGCGCATGGCCGCGCACCAAGCCGCGCGCGAATGCCGTGGAACGGGCTTGGCCCGGCCACGGGCGTTGTCCCCCTTGGGGGAAGACGCCGAAGGCGGCACAGGGGGTCACTTTGCCTCTTCAAGATGCCGCGCCAGCGCCTCGTGGCCGGCGCGGCGGGCGTAGTCGATGGCGCTGGCGCCGTCGCGGTCGGCACGGCGCGGGTCGGCGCCGGCGCCCAGCAGCAGGCGCGCCATGCCGACATCGCCCCGGCGCGCCGCCAGCATCAGCGCGGTGCGGCCCGCGCCGTCGGCGCTGGCGACCGGCGCGCCTTGCTCGAGCGCGCTTCGCGCAGTTTCGAGCTGACCCTGCGTGGCGGCGGCCAGCAGGCGCTGTGACGGCGAGAGCGCGGTGGGGGCGGGGCGGCGGGCCGTCGTGGCCTCTGCCGTCGGCCGATCTGCGGCCACTTCGGGCGCGCTGGCAGATGGCGGCTCGGCGGCGCGGGTGCGTGCGGCGCTGTTCGTGGCCGCGGCGTGGGTGTCGCCGGCGGCAGGCGCGGTGGCGACGCCTGGCCGCTGGCCGGGGAACGCGCGCGCTGCCGGGCCGCGATCGTGCTCGTAGCGCTCCGGCGCCGCCGCGAACTCGCCGCCCGGCGCTGGCCGTGCGCGCGGGATGGGGGGCGCGGCCGGCGCGGCGGCGGCGGCAGGCGGCGCCGCTTCGGATGTGCTGGCGAGCGGCGGCGGCTCGGCTGGCGCGGGGCTGGCTCGTGGCTCGCTTTTGGGCGCGGCGCGTGTCTCATCGCGGGTTGGCGCGGCGGGTTGGGTGGGCGGTGCCTTGGCCTTGGCGGCGTCGGCAGATGAGCGCTCGGCGGCGCGGTCGCGCGCGCGTTCGGCAGCGGTGCGCGGCGGCTGCGTTGGCGGCGGCGTCGGTCGCGCAACGGGTGCGGGTGGCGCGACGGCAGCGGCGGGCGGCGCGGCGACCGATGGCGGCGGCGCGGGCGCGTCGGTGCTGGGTGCTTCGGCAGGGCGAGCCGGCTCGGCTGCAGGCGCGGCGGCGGTGGCCTGATCGGCGGCGGCTGCCTTGGCTTCAACGTCGGCCGCAGCGGGCGCGGCCGGCGCTGCGGGCTCGGCTTGCGGCGCGGTGGCGCGGCCCAGTGCCACGTCCTGGTCGTCAGCCGGCGCGCGGCCGAATTGCAGCGCCAGCAGGCCGGCCAGGCCCAGCACGGCGACGCTGGCCACCGCCGGCACGAACCAGCGGCGGTCGTTGGCGGCTTCGACGGCGGGCGCTGGGGGCGGTGGGAGTTCTGAATGAAAAACCGGCTCAGCGCTTGCAGGACGTGCGCCAGCAGCTACCTCATCGATAGCAGGCTCGCCGTCGTCGGCCATCGTGTCGGCGTGCTTCCAGGCCAGCACCTGCGCCTGCGCGAGGATGGCATCGCGCAGGTCGGGGCCGGGCGCCGCGTCTTCCAGCGCCGTCGCCTCGTGGTAGCGGGCGACCAGCTCGTCGTCGGTCGGGCGTGGCAGCTGATCGGAGGTCATCGCGGTGCTCCTCGTTGCCGTCTGTCAGCCCGCGCCCACCCTCTGGTGGCCGCGGAGCAGGCCACGCGCGAAACGCCGCGGACGGACCTGCGCCGGCCGCTGGCGTTGTCCCCCCTCCCGCAGAAGAGGCGGGAAGGCGCGAAGCGACTCAGGGGGGGGCTCATAAATTTTCCAGTGCCCGCCGCAGCGCCGCGCGGGCGTAGCGCAGGCGGCTTTTGGCGGTCTCGACGCCGACGCCGGTGGCGACGGCGATGTCGCTCACGCTCATTTCAGCCTCGGCCTGCAGCAAGAAGGCTTCGCGCTGCTCGGGCGGTAGTTCGGCCAGCGCGGCCAGCAGTTGCGCGGCCTGCTGGCGCGTTTCGATGCGCCGCAGCGGGCCGAAGCCGGAGGGCGCGGCCAGCGTGTCGGCCAGGGTGTCGTCGCCCTCGCCCACCGGTGCGTCCAGGCTGGCCTGCGGGCGGCGCGCGCGCAGGTGGTCGATGACGCGGTGGCGCGCCAGCGTGAACAGCCAGGTGGTGAAGCGCGCCAGCGGCAGGTCGGGTGCCGAGGCGCGCGGCGCGTAGCGCCCGGCCTCGCGCGCCACGCTGAACCACACCTCCTGCGCCAGGTCGTCGGCCGCGGCGGCGTCGCCCGTGCTGCGCAAAATGTAGCGCCACACGCGCGCCGAATGCCGGTCATACAGCGTTTCGAACGCCGCGGCCTGGCCGGTCGCGTAAGCGCGCATGAGCTGCTCATCGGCGGTGGCGGCCAGCGGGGACATGGCCGCGATTATGTCGGTGCGTCGCCATGCGCCCCTCATCCGCCGGGGGCACGGCGCCCGATCAGCGCCACGCCGGCGGGTCCGGCGTGTAGCGCACCGATTCCGGAAACGGCCGCGGCACCGGTTGCTGCACCGGGTTGGCGATGATGCCGGCGGCGATCAGGTTCTGGCGGCTGTCGTAGCGGATGGTGATGACCTCGTCCGGCCGGCTGCTGCGCCGCTCGAAGCTGGTGTTGCTGACGTACGAGGTTTCGCGCTCGCCGTGGCCGGTGCCCAGGCGCGGGGCGGGCGCGGCGGCGCGTTCGCGGGCGCTGGCGTCGGCCTGCGGGGCGGCGGATTCGGCGGCGGCGGCCGATGGTTCGCCCTGGAACTTGCCTTCGCGCCGCGACGGCCACGGCGCTGCCGACACCGGCGGTGGCGGCGGCACATAGCGCTCGCGGAACACCGCGACGCCGATCACGCCGACGTCATCGGGCCGGCCGGTGCGCGCGGCATACGAATTGGGCAGCGCGGTGAAGTGGAAGGCCGCCACTTCGGCGTCGCTCTTGCGCCAGCCGGTGATCTGCGCGCTTTGCCCGCGCGAGAGCACGTAGCCGGTTTGCTCCCACGACGCCGTGTCGCCGCTGATGACGTTGACGCCATCCACCGCCATCACGCCCAGCACGCGGCCCGGCGCGGCGTTGCGCACCTGGATCGCGTAGCGCGCGCCGGGGCGCCCGGCAATCCACCATTCGCCGCGATGCTGGTACACCGGCAGCTGGGCGCCGGTGTCGCGGTCGATCACGTCGACATCGACCAGCCGGCCGACGGCGTGCGCGGGGGCAGCAAGGGTGGCGGCGGCCAGGGCCAGCGCGGACATCATCAAGCGGGGCAGCGATTTCATGGGCATCTCCATCAATGAAAGGGTGGTGCGGCATGAAACGGGCGTGGCCGGCCGATGGGGTTGACGGCGGCGCATAAAGATGTGTCGGCTGGTAACGCGCTACGCTTGGCGCCTTGTTGCTGAACACCGCGCTGGCCATGAAGACCCCTGACGACACCCCCCAACTCACCGCGCCCGAGCTGTACACCGGTGAAGACGGTCGCGCGCGCTTTCGCGAGCGGCCCCTGCCGCTGGCCGAAGGCACGCCGATGACGCGCCTGTCGGCGCTGGCGCCTTCAAGCGGCTGGCAGTTTCGGCGCAGCCCGGTCGGCTTTGCCAGCGACGTGCACTGCACCACCGCGCCGCAGTGGCTGGTGGTGCTGCAGGGGCAGATGGAAATCGGCCTGCCGCACGACGGCAGCACGCGTGTGTTCGGGCCGGGCGAGTTTTTCTATTCGAACGACACGCTGCCGGCGGGCGCGGTGTTCGACCCGCGCGTGCACGGCCATTCCAGCCGCTTGCTGGGCGATGTGCCGCTGGTGACGCTGTTCGTGCGGGCGTGAGCCGAACTGGCGATTGCTATTCAGTTGATAGCTGCTTGCGCACGTAGGTCGGGCGCTGGCGCCTGATTTGACTTGAACAGCCCTGAATCGCAGGTG
>JAGOVZ010000254.1 GCA_018060485.1 Ottowia sp.
GCGCCGGTGGTCGAGCTGGTGTTCACGCGGCTTCACGCGGGCGGCAAGTTCGACAAGGGCTCGGGCGGCGCCTACAGTTTTTCGGGCGGCCTGCACGGCGTGGGTGTGTCGGTGACCAACGCGCTCAGCAAACGGCTGGAGGTGAGCAGCCACCGCGAGGGCAAGGTGGCGCGCATCGTGTTCAGTGGTGGCGATGTGGTCGAGGCGATGACGCTGCGCCCGCTGGATGCCGGCGAGCGCAAGCAGGGCACCACGGTGCGCGCCTGGCCCGACGCCAAGTACTTTGAATCGCCCGCGCTGCCAGCCAACGAAATGGTGCACCTGCTGCGCAGCAAGGCGGTGTTGATGCCGGGCGTCACCGTCACGCTGATCGACGAGAAAAAGAAAGACACGCAAAGCTGGCAATACAAGGGCGGTCTGCGCGACTATCTGGAGCAGACGCTGACGGCCGATGCCGTGATCCCGCTTTTTGAAGGCGAGGGTTATGCCGGCAAGGACTCCGACAGTTTTGCCGAAGGCGAGGGCGCCGAATGGGCGGTGGCCTTCACCGAAGACGGCCACCCGGTGCGCGAGAGCTACGTCAACCTGATCCCCACCACCGCGGGCGGCACGCACGACAGCGGCTTGCGCGATGGGCTGTTCCAGGCCGTCAAGAGCTTCATCGAGTTGCATGCGCTGCTGCCCAAGGGCGTCAAGCTGATGCCCGAAGACGTGTTTGCGCGCGCCAGCTACGTGTTGTCAGCCAAGGTGCTTGACCCGCAGTTCCAGGGCCAGATCAAGGAGCGGCTCAACTCGCGCGACGCCGTGCGCCTGGTGTCCAGCTGCGTGCGCCCGGCGCTGGAGCTCTGGCTGAACCAGCACGTCGATTACGGCAAGCGGCTGGCCGAGCTCGCCATCAAGGCCGCGCAAACGCGCCAGCGTGCGGGGCAAAAGGTCGAAAAGCGCAAGGGATCGGGCGTGGCCGTGCTGCCCGGCAAGCTCACCGATTGCGAAAGCCGCGACATCGCCGACAACGAGGTGTTTCTGGTCGAGGGCGATTCGGCCGGTGGCAGCGCCAAGATGGGCCGCGACAAGGAAACGCAAGCCGTGCTGCCCCTGCGCGGCAAGGTGCTGAATACGTGGGAGGTCGAGCGCGACCGGCTGTTCGCCAACACCGAGATCCACGACATCTCGGTCGCCATCGGCGTCGATCCGCACGGGCCGGGCGACCAGGTCGATTTGAGCGGGCTGCGCTACGGCAAGATCTGCATCCTGTCCGACGCCGACGTCGATGGCTCGCACATCCAGGTGCTGCTGCTGACGCTGTTCTTCCGTCACTTCCCCAAGCTGATCGAGGCGGGTCACCTGTTCGTGGCGCGGCCGCCGCTGTTTCGCGTTGATGCGCCGGCGCGCGGCAAGAAGCCGGCCGCCAAGATGTACGCGCTGGACGAAGGCGAGTTGACCGCCATCCTCGACAAGCTGCGCAAGGATGGCGTATCTGAGGGAAAATGGTCCATTGGCCGCTTCAAGGGCCTGGGCGAGATGAACGCGGAACAATTGTGGGAAACCACGCTCAATCCCGACACCCGCCGCCTGCTTCCGGTGCGACTGGGCCGTTTTGACTTTGGCCAGACCACGGCGGAAATGACCAAGCTCATGGGCAAGGGCGAAGCCGCTTCGCGGCGCGAGCTCATGGAACTGCACGGCGACGCCGTGGACATCGACATCTGAACCGACGCATGCCACCTGCTTCCGTTTTCAAGCGTTTTTTTGGCCGCTGGCGCTTGCCAGTATTGGGTCTCGCGCTCTCATTTTTGCATGTCTCGGCGCGCGCCGATCTGTGGACCTACGTCGATGAGAAGGGCATCACCCATTTCGCCGCCACCCAGGTCGACGAGCGTTACGCGCTGTTCTACAAGGGCGGCGACATCGCCAAGCTCGACCTCGTGGGCAGCGCCGCCGCTTCACCTGCCCGCGCGCAGTCGCGCGTGGGCCTGAAGGCCAGCGGCAAGACCGGCGAGCCGAAGTTCGAGGTGCCCAAGCGCTTTGCCAAGCTCGATTCATCGACCGGCTACAAGTCGGTGCAAAAGCACCTGCAGGCGGCGGCCAAGACGCACAAGGTCGATTACGAGTTGCTGAAAGCCGTGATCGCCGCCGAATCGGGCTTTGACCCGCAGGCCGTGTCGCCCAAGGGCGCCGTCGGCTTGATGCAATTGATGCCGCCAACGGCCGAGCAGTACGGCGTGCTGGCCGACAAGGAAGGCCGCAAGGACCGCAAGGGCAAGTTGCTGCCCGCGCGCTCGGTCGAAGAGAAACTGACCGACCCGCAAACCAACATCAACGCCGGCGCGCGCTACCTGGCCTATCTGATCAAGCTGTTCAAGGGCGAGATGGAATTGGCCGTGGCCGCCTACAACGCCGGTGAAGGCGCGGTGCAGCGCGCCGGCAACAAGATCCCCAAGTTCAAGGAAACCCAGGGCTACGTGAAGACCGTGATGGGCCTTTACGGTGTCTTCAAGCCCGAGGACAAGACCACGCTGCTGGCCACCAGCCGCGCCGTGCCGGCAGCCATCGGCACGCGGGCGGGTGGGCGCGTGCGCGTCGAGCTGAATGGCGGCGGCAGGGCGTTCGAGGCGGCCAAGCCGGCGCGTTCGACTTCGGCGGCCGACGCTGCCGCCGCCGGCGTGAACGCGCTGACGCCGGTCTTGTTCACCGTGCCCACGCTGGGCGCCGATGTGCGCGTGAGCAACTCTGCCGCCGGCAGCTGAATCCCTTCTTCCGTTTTCCCGCATGAACGATCAAACGGTCCTGGACTTGACCGGGGACGGCAGCGCCCCGGACGACGACCTGGCGCTGGCCACTTACGCGCAGCGCGCTTACCTTGAATACGCGCTTTCCGTCGTCAAGGGCCGCGCGCTGCCCGACGTGGCCGATGGCCAGAAGCCGGTGCAGCGCCGCATCCTGTACGCGATGGAGCGCATGGGTCTGGCCTACGGCGGCGCCGGCGGCAACACGGCCGCCACGCCGGTCAAAAGCGCCCGCGTGGTGGGCGACGTGCTGGGCAAGTACCACCCGCACGGCGACAGCGCCGCTTACGACGCGTTGGTGCGCATGGCGCAGGATTTCAGCCAGCGGTACCCGCTCATCGACGGCCAGGGCAATTTCGGCAGCCGCGACGGCGATGGCGCCGCCGCCATGCGCTACACCGAAGCGCGTTTGTCCAAGATCACGCGCCTGCTGCTCGAAGAGATTGACGAAGGCACGGTTGATTTCCAGCCCAACTACGACGGCCGCGAGCAGGAGCCGCGCCAGTTGCCCGCGCGCCTGCCGTTTGCGCTGCTCAATGGCGCCAGCGGCATCGCCGTCGGCCTGGCGACAGAAATCCCCAGCCACAACCTGCGCGAAGTGGCCGATGCCTGCGTGGCGCTCATCAAG
>JAGOVZ010000255.1 GCA_018060485.1 Ottowia sp.
TGCCCGCCACCGGCACCCTGTACGTGTACCGCAAGCCGGCGGCCAGCAGCTTCGAGGTCGATGAAGTGCGCATCGACGACGGCGTGCGCGAGGGCGATGCCATCAGCCCGTTCTACGACCCAATGATCGCCAAGCTCATCGTCTGGGGCGAAACGCGCGAAGAAGCGCTGGGCAAGCTCGACGCCGCGCTGGCGCAAACCCACATCGTCGGCCTGCAGACCAACGTGCAGTTCCTGCGCCGCGTGCTGGCCACCGAATCCTTCAGCCAGGGCAAGCTGGACACGGCACTGATCCAGCGCGAATCTGAACACCTGTTTAACCAGGACCCGCTGGGCGTGGAGATGGCCGTGGCCGCCGTCGTGGCGCGCACCGTGCTGGCCGAGCGCGATGCCGAGTCTCATGATCCCTTCAGCCGCACCGATGGTTTCCGCTCGCACGGCGTGGCCTCGCGCCGCATCGACCTGGAATACGCCGGCCAGCCGGTCGTCGCCAAGCTGCGCTACCTGGACGACGGCCTGCAGTTGAAGGTGGGCGATGGCGAATCCGCACCGCTCTCCTTCACGCGCCAGCCGGACGGCGCCATCGACGTGCGCTACGCCGGCCAACGCCAGGTGGTGCGCACCTTCCCACGCGGCGAAGTGGTGCACGTGTTCGGCACCGATGGCGCCACCACCATCACCGAGCTGGACGTGCTGGCCCACGCCGTCGAAGGCGCGGGCGAGGGCGGTCGCCTGACGGCACCCATGCCCGGCAAGGTGGTGTCGATTGCCGTCAAGGCCGGCGACAAGGTCACCAAAGGCCAGCCGCTGGCCGTGATGGAGGCCATGAAGATGGAGCACACCATCGCCGCGCCGCAAGACGGCGTCGTCGACGAGGTGCTGTACGCGCCAGGCGATCAGGTGACCGAAGGCGCCGAGCTGCTGCGCCTGGGCATGGGCGCCGCGTGAAGCTGCTGCTGTGCAACCGCGACGGCCGGCCGTCTGAGGCATGGCTGAACGACTTGCGCCGCGCGCTGCCCGAGGCGCAGGTCGATGAATGGCAACCCGGCGTGGCGGCCGATTACGACGCCGCCATCGTCTGGAACCCGCCGCAGCAATTGTTTGACGAGCAGCCGCAGTTGAAGGCGGTGTTCAACCTGGGCGCTGGCGTCGACAAGCTGATGGCGCTCCATCTGCCGCCCGATCTGCAGATTGTCCGCCTCGAAGACGCGGGCATGGCGGTGCAGATGGCCGAGTACGTGTGCCATGCGCTGATTCGCTTTTACCGCGAGTTCGACTGGTACGCGCGGCAGCAGAAAGAACAACTTTGGAAGCCGCGCCGCCCGTGGGAGCGCGACGATTTCCCCGTCGGCATCATGGGCCTGGGCGCCTTGGGTGCGCGCGTGGCGCAGGCGGTGCGGCAATTTGACTTTCCTGTGCTGGGCTGGAGCCGCACGCGGCGCGATCTTGAAGGTGTTCGCTGCTATGCGGGCAAGGCCGAACTCAGCGCCTTCCTCAAAGCCACGCGCGTGCTGGTGTGCCTGCTGCCGCTGACGGATGAGACGCGCGGCATCCTGAACCGCGAGGCGCTGGAGCGGGTGCAGCTTGGCGGCTACCTGATCAACGTGGCGCGCGGCGCGCTGGTGGTGGAGGTTGACCTGCGCAACCTGCTGGAAGAAGGCCATCTGGCCGGCGCCACGCTGGATGTGTTTGAAGACGAGCCGCTGCCGCCCGATCACTGGCTGTGGACGCAGCCCTTCGTCAACGTCACGCCGCACATCAGCGCGCAGACGGTGCGGCGCGATGCGGTGGTGCAGGTGGCGCTTGGCGTGCGGGCGCTGATGCGGGGCTTGCTGCCAGCGCGCGTGGTGAAGCGTTCGCGTGGGTATTGACGGACATCCGGCCCTCATCCGTTCGGGCTGAGCTTGTCGAAGCCTGCGCTCATAGCACCAAGTCCTTCGACAGGCCCAGGACGAACGGGGTTGGATAGCCTTTGCGGGTTGCTATTCAAAAAATAGCTTCTCGCGCTTGATACTAAAGCGCTGGAGGCCTAAAACGCTCAAACTTCGCTCTTCGCCCCGGCCTGATGCAACTCCGCAAACGGCATCGTCTGCTTGACCAGAATCACCGTGCATGGCGCGCGCATGGCGACCTTGATGGGCACCGTGGCGACAAAGCGCTGCAACTGCAGGCCGTGCGTGGCGGCGCCCATCACGATCATGCCGACGCGGTTGGTTTCGGCGTAGCGCACGATGGCGTCGGCCGGGTCGCCGTCTTCCAGCACGTGGTACGACACCTGATGGCCGTCCAGCTTCAGGCCCACGGTCCAGTTTTTCAGCATGGCCAGCATCTGGCGGTGCAGCGCGGTTTCGCTCTTGCCGGCGTCGGTTGTGCTGGCGGCGCCGGGCGCCACCACAGTGACCACCGCCAGCCGCGCGCCGGGGCGGATGCCGAGCGAGCGGCCGACCGCCTCGCGCAATGAGTACAGCGTGGCGTCGGTCACGTCGCGGTGCGGCACGGCCACCATCAGGATCGGCACCTCGGCAATCTGGCGCGCCGGCAGCGGGCTCGGCTGGTACTCTGCCCCGGCGGCGCGCAGCCAGCGTTTGATGTGCGTGCCGGCGCCGGTGCCTTTCAGGCGCTGGCCGCGCTCGGTGACCTGCACCTGGTCGGGGTGCGTCAAGTCGAAGGCCAGGTGTGCAGCCGAGGGGTAGCGTTCAGCGGCCGCCGGCTCCAGGCAGCGCAGGATGACCTCTTGCAGCCACTCGGGCAGGTCGGGCCGGCGCGCGCGCGGCGGTTGCGGATCCATCCACAGGCGCTGGCGCAGGCCGCCCCGGCTGGTCGGCGCGCCAAAGGGCAGCTCGCCCGTCGCCAGCTCGTACAGCATCACGCCGATGGCGAATACGTCGCTGCGCGGGTCGCCGCGCACACCCACCACCTGCTCGGGCGACATGTAGGCTGGCGAGCCAACGGCGTGGCGCGTTTCCTCGGCCAGCAAATCCGGGTAGTGGGCGTGAAAGCTGAGGCCAAAGTCCAGCAGCACCGCCGTGCCGTCGCCCTTGATGATGACGTTGGCCGGCTTCAGGTCGAGGTGTACGGCGTTCTGCTCGTGCAGGCTGTGCGCGGCGTGCGCCACGGCGGCGCCCAGTTGCGCCAGCGTCTCGGGCGCCAGCAGCACGCCCTGGTTGACCTGGTCCAGCCAAAGGTCGAGCGTGCGGCCCGGCACGTATTCCATCACCAGATAGGGCAGCACCGACAAATCGCCCGCCGCCACCAGGTGCGGCACGTGCGGGCCGTCCAACGCCTGCATCATCTGGTGCTCGACCTCGAAGCTGACGATGGTCTCGGCGCCATCGCCGGCCGTCATGCGCGGCACCTTCATCACCATGGGGAAGGGCGCGGCGCGGCCGTCGGCGTAGGCCACATCG
>JAGOVZ010000074.1:0-9950 GCA_018060485.1 Ottowia sp.
GGCGGCGCGTCTTTCAGCACCACCGAGCCTGCCGTGGTCACCTGCCCGGCGACGTCGAACAAGTCCTTGACCGACACCGGCAACCCTTCAAGCGGCGAGCGCACCATGCCGGCCGCGCGCAGCAGGTCGCTGGCCTGGGCGGCGGCGCGGGCGCGCTCGGCGTCGACCAGCGTGAACACGCGCGCGCCCTCGCCCGCCGGATCTTGCGCGCGGGCCAGCGCGGCTTCGGTCAGCTGGAGTGACGTGGTGCTGCCAGCGGCGAGGTCGGCGGCAAGTTGGTCGATGGTCGGGTACATGGTCAATCCTGTGGACTATGCATTTGATAGCTGCTTGCGCTTGCCAGACATGCGCAAGCGGCCGAAATCATTCAAAACACGCTCACGCCCGCTGCAACTTGAACACCGCCGTGCCGGCGCGCGCGTTGGGCAGCCAGCGCACCACACGGCCGTCTTCCAGCCCGAAGGCGTCGAGGATTTGCAGGCCGTTCTTGCGCGCCAGCGCCTCGAAGTCCTTGAAGGTGCCGACGCGGATGTTGGGCGTGTCGTACCACTGGTAGGGCAGGCGCCGCGTCACCGGCATGCGGCCGCGCGCGATGCTCAGGCGGTTCGGCCAATGCGCGAAGTTGGGGAAGGCCACGATGCCGACCCGGCCCACGCGCGCCGTTTCGCGCAGCATGACTTCGGCATTGCGCAGGTGTTGCAGCGTGTCGATCTGCAGCACGGCGTCGAAGCTCTGGTCACGGAACGCCTTCAGGCCTTCGTGCAGGTTGAGTTGCAACACGTTGACGCCGCGCCGCACGCAGGCCAGCACGTTGTCGTCGTCGATCTCGATGCCGTAGCCGGTGCAGCGGCGCGTGGTGATCAGGTGCTGCAGCAAGGCGCCGTCGCCGCAACCCAGGTCGAGCACGTGCGCGCCCTCGGGCACGAGCTGCGCGATGGTGTGTTGAACCTGTGCGTCGCTCATGCCTGCACCTCCGCGATACTCTCGAAATAAGAGCGCACCACGCCCATGTAGCGCGCGTCATCGAGCAAAAAGGCATCATGACCGTGCGGCGCGTCGATCTCGGCGTAGCTGACTTCGCGGCGGTTTTCAAGCAGCGCCTTGACGATTTCGCGCGAACGCGCCGGGGCAAAGCGCCAGTCGGTGGTGAAGCTGACCAGCAGGAACTTGGCTTGGGTGCGGGCCAGCGCCTGCGTCAGGTCACCGCCGAAGGCGCGCGCGGGGTCGAAGTAGTCGAGCGCGCGGGTGATGAGCAGGTAGGTGTTGGCGTCGAAGTATTCGCTGAACTTGTCGCCCTGGTAGCGCAGGTAGCTTTCGATCTGGAATTCGACGTCTTGCGTCGAGAAGCGATAGCCGCTGTCGTTGCCCGCCACGGCTTCTCTAAGCTCGCGGCCGAACTTCTCGTTCATCACGTCGTCGCTCAGGTACGTGATGTGGCCGATCATGCGCGCGATGCGCAGGCCGCGCGCCGGCACCACGCCGTGCTGGTAGAAGTGGCCGCCGTGAAAGTCGGGGTCGGTCACGATGGCGCGGCGCGCGACTTCGTTGAAGGCGATGTTCTCTGCCGTCAGGTTGGGCGCGCTGGCCACCACCACGGCGTGCCGCACGCGCTCTGGATATTGCAGCGTCCAGCTGAGCGCCTGCATGCCGCCCAGGCTGCCGCCCATGACTGCGGCGAGTTGTTCGATGCCCAGCGCGTCCAGCAAGCGCGCCTGCGCGTTGACCCAGTCCTCGACGGTGACGACGGGAAAGTCGGCGCCATACACCTGCCCCGTTTCGGGGTTGACGTGCATCGGCCCGGTGGAGCCAAAGCACGAGCCCAGGTTGTTGACGCCGATGACGAAAAAGCGGTGGGTATCAACCGGCTTGCCCGGCCCAACCATGTTGTCCCACCAGCCTTCGCTGCGCGCCTGGCCCTCGTACACGCCAGCCACATGGTGCGAGGCGTTGAGCGCGTGGCAGATCAGCACGGCGTTGCTGCGCGTGGCGTTCAGCTCGCCATAGGTTTCGTAAGTGAGGTCGTAGCCGCGGATCGACGCGCCGCTTTGCAGCGGCAGCGGCGCATCGAAATGCAGGGATTGCGGCGTGGCGATGAACGACATGGCAACAAAAAACCCGGTTTCAGCCAAATCAGAAACCGGGTTGCGCGCGCGTCTCGGATTTAGCGGTATTTGTTAAGCGCCCGCAAGCAGAGCAAATCGGCGCTGAAGGTGCAGTATAGCGGCCGCCACTCAGGCGCCCACGCCGAGCAGCGCCACCACGCCCAGCACGGCAAAGATCAGTGCCGAGATCACGTGCACCACGCGGATCGGCACGCGCTTGACCAGCCGATCGCCAAACCACACCACCGGCGCGTTGGCCAGCATCATGCCGAGCGTGGTGCCCGCCACGACGGCGGCCCATTGCTGGTATTGAGCGGCCAGCGCGACGGTGGCGATCTGCGTCTTGTCGCCCATCTCGGCCAGGAAGAAGGCGACCAGCGTGGTGCCGAACACGCCCAGCTTCGACGTGGTGCTGGGCTGGTCGTCTTCATCGAGCTTGTCGGGGATCAGCATCCAGATCGCCATGGCGATGAACGAAGCGCCCAGCACCCAGCGCAGCACATCGGGCCCCAGCATGCGCGTGACCCAGCTGCCCACCGCACCGGCCAACGCGTGGTTGGCCAGCGTGGCGACGAAAATTCCCAACACAATCGGCCACGGCTTGCGAAAACGCGCGGCCAGTACCAGCGAGAGCAACTGGGTCTTGTCGCCCATTTCGGCCAAAGCCACGATGCCCGCGGATATCAGAAACGCTTCCATCGTGGGTTTGAATCAGTAAATCAGGATAAAACAGCCCCTCAGCGCAAGCGGGATATGCGCGAGCAGCTATGAAAACAGAAGTCCTTCGGCGCCCGCCAAGCCGCCGGCGGGCCCAGAGCAGGCCTGAATTCTAGGCTTGACAAGCGCCATCACCGCCCGCAAACCCAGCACCCATGCGAATTCCGACTAAGTTTGTCGATTAATATCCGCATGCTTGACTTTCAAGGTTCTGGCGCATAATTGCGCGGGTATGCCTTGAAGGCATGCGTGGTTTTTGCGGTGAACACAGTCAGTTGCCCTTCTTGGCCGAGCCAAGGTTCGTTGAAGGCGTTTTGCGGACTCCATCGCTTTTTTACAGTGTTCTTGAGGAGTCCCTTTTAATGGGCAACAAACTTTACGTCGGTAACCTGCCGTACGGCGTGCGCGACGCCGATCTGGAGCAGGCGTTTTCGCAATTCGGCTCGGTGACCAGCGCCAAGGTGATGATGGAGCGCGACACCGGCCGCTCCAAGGGCTTCGGCTTTGTCGAGATGGGCAGTGACGCCGCGGCGCAGGAAGCCATCAACGGCATGAACGGCCAGTCGCTCGGCGGCCGCAACGTGGTCGTCAACGAGGCGCGTCCGATGGAATCGCGTCCCCCGCGCACCGGTGGTTACGGTGGTGGCGGCGGCGGTGGTTACGGCGGCGGTGGCGGCGGTGGTTACGGCGGCGGTGGCGGCGGCTACGGTGGTGGCGGTCGCCGTGAAGGCGGTGGCGGCTATGGCGGCGGCGGTGGTGGTGGTTACGGCGGTGGCGGTGGCGGTGGCTACGGCGGCGGTCGCCGTGAAGGCGCCGGCGGTGGTGGCAACGACGGCAACTTCCGCAGCCCCTACGGCGCCGGCCCGCGTGGCGGCGGCGGTGGTCGCCGTGAAGGCGGTGGCGGCTACGGCGGTGGTCGCCGTGAAGGCGGCTACGACGGCGGCGGCCGCGACGGCGGCGGCGACGACTATTGATTTTTGAGCCACCGCGCATGGCGGTGGCAGTCGGCCCGGATGAGCTCATCCGCTGCCACGCAAACAGAAAAAGGCGCCCGGTGTGGCGCCTTTTTTCATGGTGCGTGCCCACGGCAGCGGGCGAATCAGCCCTCGCCCTGGCGCGCCTTGCGCGCGCGGCCGCTCAGCAAGCGGTCGAACAGCGCATTGGGCAGCACGCGAAGCAGTTTGGCCACCACGCCCATCTGCCACGGAATCACCCGGTAGCTCACGCCGCGCGCAATGGCGGTGAAGGCGCGCTCGGCAAACGCCTCGGCCGACATCAGAAACGGCATCGAATAGGTGTTGCGGCGCGTCAGCGGCGTGTCGATATACCCCGGCCCGAGCGTGACCACGCGCACGCCGCTGCCGCGCAGCTCGCCGCGCAGGCTTTCGCAGTAGCTCACCACGCCGGCCTTGCTGGCGCAGTACGCACCGTGGCCCGGCAGCCCGCGAATCGCCGCCACGCTGGCGATGCCGACCAGCGTGCCGCTTCCGCGCTGGCGCATCGGCGCGATGAAGGGGTGAAACGTGGCCGCCATGCCGGTGTTGTTGACGGCGAAGGTGCGCGCCATCACGTCAAGATCGCTCCGCTCGGCCGTGTCCATGCCGATGCTGATGCCGGCGCCCGCGATCACCACGTCCGGCACGCCCTGGGCCGCCAGACAGGCACGCCCGGCCGCGACAATGGATTCGACCTCCGCCACGTCGGCCGGGTAGACGCGCCAGCGCTGGGCATCCCAGCCCTGCGCCTGGGCCCAGGCCGTCATCTCTGCGCCGCGCCGCGCCACCAGGGCCAGACGCCAGCCAGCGGCGGCGTAACGCGCCGCCAGCGCCTGGCCGATGCCGCTGGAGGCGCCGGTGATGAAAACCAAGGGTGCGGTCATGGGTTGACGATCAGACATTCAAAAAGAGAAAAGGCCGGGGAGCAGGTCATTCGGGAACGCCGTGGCAGGGATCTCCCCGGCCACCAGCGTTGTCCCCTCGGAGGAAAGGCGCCGCAGGCGACTCAGGGGGCGCCTTTTTTCGGCTGTAGTACGCCACGCACCCGGCCGGAAAGCTCGGCCACGCCGCTGCGGTCGTCGTAGGCAAAAACGTCGCCGGTAAAGACATCGGCGCCGCGCATCAGCCGCACCGGCTGGTCTGAGCTGACGCGTTCTTCATCCACGAAGACGTGCAAAAACTCGCCCTGAAACTCCAGACGCGGCGTCGCCTCGGCCTTGCCCGTCTTGGCCAGCGGCTCGCGCACCACGCGGGCGTCCTGGTACAAGCGCACTTCCGAGCCGTCGCCTTTGGCCAGCGCGCGCCGCGCCGTGGCCACGGTAGGATGGCCCTGTTCGTTGAACGACAGGATGCGCGGCTCTTGCACCTCCAGCGTGTCGTTGGCCGGCAGGTGATGGCCTTCGGTGCCGAAGATTTCGGACTTCAACCGCCCGGCCGGCTCAAAGCTGCGCACCGAGAACTGGCGCATGAAGTAGTCCGGCTCGGCCGACGCCACCTGCCCCTCGTTCTGCGACACGGCCTTGGGCGCGCTGCGCACCAGCCACCAGGTGCCAAGGGCGAACAGCATCATCAGCAAGGCCGGCAGCCAGGCCGACAGCTGATCGCGCCCATAGCGCAGCAGGCGCGCAGCGTTCATTCGGCGGCCCCCGTATGCGCATCGAGCAGGCGCCGGTAATGGCCGCCGGCCACCAGCAGCAGGTCGCACAATTCGCGCGCCGCGCCTTCGCCCGCGCGCGCGGTGGTGATGTGCGTCGCCAGCGCGCGCGCCTCGGCGTGCGCCTGCGGCGGCGCGCAGGCAAAGGCGGCGCGCTGCATCACGGGCAGGTCGGGCCAGTCGTCGCCCATGGCGGCGGCTTGCGACCAGTCCAGGCCCAGTTCGTCGAGAAAGGCTTGTGCGGCCGGCAGCTTGTCCTCGGTGCCCAGGCGCAGGCGCTGAACACCCAGCGCCTTCAAGCGCACGCGCAGCGGCGCCGAATCGCGCCCCGAAATCACGCAGGGCGTGATGCCGGCCTGCGCCAGCAGCTTGATGCCGTGCCCGTCCAGCGTGTGAAAGCGCTTGAGCGTCTCGCCCTCGGCGCTGAAATACAGGCCGCCATCGGTCAGCACGCCATCGACATCGAAAAACACCACGCGAATGCCCTGCGCGCGCAGCAGCAACTCGGGCGGAAAGTGCAACGCCGGCGCCATCAGATCACCTTGGCCCGCATCAAGTCGTTGGCGTTCAGCGCGCCCACCAGACGATCATCGGCGTCGGTCACCAGCAGCACGTTGACGCGAAATTTTTCCATCGCCTCGGCCGCCTCGGCAGCCAACGCGTCGTCGGCAATGGTACGCGGCGCGGCGTGCATCACCTCGCGCGCCGTCAGCGCGCGCAGGTCGCGCCCGGTCTCCACCAGCCGGCGCAAGTCGCCATCGGTGAAGATGCCCAGCGCGCGACCGTCGGCATCGGCGATGGCCGAGGCACCCAGGCCCTTGCGCGTCATCTCGTGCATCAGGCGGCTGAAGTCGGCCTCCGGAGGCACCTGCGGCACGGCGTCGCCGCTGCGCATGATGTCGCTCACGCGCGTCAGCAAGCGGCGGCCCAATGCGCCACCGGGGTGCGAGCGGGCAAAGTCCTCGGCCTTGAATCCGCGCGCATCCAGCAGCGCCACGGCCAGCGCATCGCCCAGCGCCAGTTGCGCGGTGGTGCTGGCGGTGGGCGCCAGGTTGAGCGGGCAGGCTTCTTTCTCGACGCCGCTGTCGAGCACCACGTCGGCGTGGCGCGCCAGGGTGGAGCGCGGCTGGCCCGTCATCGCCACCAGCGGCGCGCCCAGGCGCTTGACCAACGGCACGATGGCGGCCAGCTCGTCGCTTTCGCCGCTGTTGGAAATGGCCAGCACCACGTCGACCGCCTTGATCATGCCCAGATCGCCGTGGCTGGCTTCGGCCGGGTGCACGAACATCGCCGGCGTGCCGGTGGAGGCCAGCGTGGCGGCGATCTTGCGGCCGACGTGGCCGCTCTTGCCCATGCCCATCACCACCACGCGGCCGGCGACGTCGAGCATCAGCGCCACCGCGCGCGCAAAGTCGTCGCCCAGTCGGCGCTTGAGGCCCAGCACGGCGGCGGCTTCGATGTCCAGCGTGTCGTGGGCCAGGCGCAGCGCCTGGGCGGGGTCGAAACTCATGCGGGGCATTTTATCGGCAGGCGCCTGCGCATGATTTATGAGTCAAAAATGCCGCTGGCGCACGTCCATCAAGCGCAGGCAGCTATATTTTCAGGAGTAGCATAATCATCGACACCCTTCGCCCACCACCCGCATGACCGCCCTCGAACTCACGCTGCTGTACCTGGTGGCCGCCGTGCTGGGCGTGGCGGCGTGCCGCTGGCTCAAGCTGCCGGCCATTCTGGGTTATCTGGCGGCCGGCGTGCTGATGGAGCCACACACGCTGGGCCTGGCCTTCGGGCAGGATTCGGAAAGCATCAAGTACCTGGCCGAATTTGGCGTCGTCTTCTTGATGTTCGTCATCGGGCTTGAATTCAACCTGCCCAAGCTGCGCGCCATGCGGCGCCACGTGTTCGGCCTGGGGCTGGCGCAGGTGGTGCTGACGATGCTGATCGTCACCGGCTTTCTGCTGGCGCTGGCGGCCTTGATGCCCGCGCGCTGGCCGATCAGTTGGCAGACCGCGCTGGCGCTGTCCGGCGCGCTGGCCATGAGCAGCACCGCCATCGTGGTCAAGATGATGGCCGAGCGGCTGGAGCTGGATTCAGAGCACGGCCAGCGCGTGATGGGCGTGCTGCTGCTGCAGGACCTGGCGGTGGTGCCGCTTTTGGTGCTGATCCCCGCGCTGGGCGCGCCGCCCGAGCAGCTGCTGACGGCGCTGGTGTGGGCCGGCGTCAAGGCGACGGCGCTGATCGCGCTGCTGCTGTGGGGCGGCCAGCGCGTGATGCGCTGGTGGCTGACGCTGGTGGCGCGGCGCAAGAGCCAGGAGCTGTTCGTGCTCAACCTGCTGCTGATGGCATTGGGCCTGGCCTGGCTGACCGAGCACGCGGGCCTCAGCCTGGCGCTGGGCGCCTTCATCTGCGGCGTGCTGATTTCAGAAACCGAATACCGCGTGCAGGTCGAGGCCGAGATCCGCCCCTTTCACGACGTGCTGCTGGGTCTGTTCTTCATCACCATCGGCATGCTGCTCGACTGGCGCCTGGTGGCCGTGCAATGGCCGCTGGTGCTGGCGCTGCTGGTGGTGCCGGTGCTGTTCAAGCTGGTGCTGGTGGCCGCGCTGGCCAAGGGGCTGGGCGCCAGCAGCGGCGTGGCGCTGCGCACCGGCTTGTACCTGGCGCAGGCGGGCGAGTTCGGTTTTGTGTTGCTCACCCTGAGCCGGCGCGAGGGCCTTTTGGCGCCCGAGCTGTTCAACCCCATCCTGGCGGCGATGGTGCTGTCGATGCTGGCCACGCCCTTCATCATCATGGCCAGCAACCGCATCGTGATGCGGCTGGTGAGCAGCGAGTGGATGATGCAGTCGCTGCAGATGACCAGCATCGCTCGCCAGTCGATCAACACGCGCGGCCACGTGCTGATTTGCGGCTACGGGCGCAGCGGCCAGGCCATGGCGCGCGTGCTGACGCAGGAAGGCGTGCCCTACATCGCGCTCGACCTCGACCCCGACCGCGTGCGCCAGGCGCAGGCCGCCGGCCAGGCGGTGGCCTTTGGCGACGCCGCCAAGCCGCAGGCGCTGATTGCCGCCGGCCTGAACCGCGCCAGCGCCGTCGCCATCACCTACCTGGACACGCACAGCGTGCTGCAGGTGCTGACCACCATCCGCGCCCACGCGCCGCAGCTGCCCATCATCGTGCGAACGCAGACCGACCGCGAGCTGGAACGCCTGCGCGCCGCCGGCGCCACCGAGGTGGTGCCCGAATCGCACGAAGGCTCGCTGATGCTGGCCGGCCACGCGCTGGCGCTGCTGGGCGTGCCGATGCGGCGCGTGATCCGCCTGCTGCGTGACCAGCGCGAGCAGCGCTATCGCCTGCTGCGCGGCTACTTCCACGGCGCCGACGACGTGAGCGAGGACGAGATGCAGGAAGAGCGCCTGGCCAGCTTCACCCTGCCCGAAGCCGTGGCCGGGCGCCGCCTGGCCGAGGTGTTGGCGGGCTCTGCGAACGTGCGCGCCGTCAGCATGCGCAGCCGCACCGGCAAGCCCACGGCGCCCAGCGACGACGCGGTGCTGCAAGGCGGCGAGACGCTGGTGCTGTCGGGCAAGGCCGAGGCGCTGGCGGCGGCTGAGCGGGTGCTGGCAGCATGACTTCGCTGCGCTTGATGACCGGCGCTCACGCGCCATGACAAATGACAAATGCGGCGCACCAACGATTGCGTCCGGTCATTTGTCATGCGCGGCAGGCGCGATCAGTTCGTCATGCGCTTCATGCGCCGTAGGCGATTCGCATCGCCGTTGGAAAACCGACAGACCCCCACAGCGGCGACAATCGCGCCCCATGAGCGAAGAAGAAGTCCAGACCCCCGCCCCCCCCGCCGATTCGGCCGCCGCGCCCGCGCCGGGCAAGCCCCGCCCGCGCACGCCGCATCCGATGCTGGAGCAGTTGTTCACGCTCTACCCCAAGCTGTTCGGCGCCCGTTTCGTGCCCTTGCAGCGCGGCGTGTTCGAAGCGCTGATGGAGCGCCACCCCGAGCAGCTCAAGCGCGAAGACCTGAAGATCGCGCTGGCCCAGCACACGCGCTCGACGCGCTACCTGCAATGCGTCGCCTCGGGCGCGGCGCGCCACGACCTCGACGGTCAGCCGGTCGAGCCGGTGGCGCCTGAGCACGTGCACCACGCGATCATGGAAGTGTTCAAACGCCGCCAGGGCCGCAGCACCGAAGACCTGCGCCCAGCGCTGCGCCGCCAGTTGGTCACCGCCTTCGAGCGCTCGGGCCTGTCGCCCAGCGACTACCTGGCGCTGGTGCAGGGCCGCGACGAATCCGCCAACCAGTTGGTGCAAGAGGCGCTGCACGACGCCGAGGCCCAGTCCGCCCGCCGCCAGGCACTGCAGCGCGCTTATGAAGCCAGCGGCAAGCCGGTCGACGAGTTCGCGCAGATGTACGGCATGGACGTGCGCGAGGTGCGTCGTCTACTATCGATTCAGTAGCTGGTTGCGCTGGAT
>JAGOVZ010000074.1:10050-11197 GCA_018060485.1 Ottowia sp.
GCCCGCCACAATCGCCCCATGACCGAGCTGACCGTCTCCGACTACCTGCGCAGCCACATTCGCACCGTGCCCGACTGGCCGGCGCCCGGCGTGCAGTTTCGCGACATCACGCCGCTGCTGCAAAACCCGCGCGTGTTCCGCGTGCTGATCGACGCCTTCGTGCACCGCTACATGGACCCAGCGCTGCGCCCCGACGTGGTGGCCGGGCTCGATGCGCGCGGCTTCATCCTGGGCAGCGTGGTGGCGTATGAGCTGAACGTGGGCTTCGTGCCGATCCGCAAGAAAGGCAAGCTGCCGTACACGACTGTCGAAGAAACCTACGAGCTGGAATACGGCAGCGCCACCGTCGAGCTGCACACCGACGCCGTGGCGCGCGGCCAGCGCGTGCTGCTGATCGACGACTTGATCGCCACCGGCGGCACCATGATGGCCGGCAAGCGCCTGCTGGAAAAGCTGGGTGCCAGCGTGACCGAGGGCGCGGCGATTGTCGATTTGCCCGAACTGGGCGGCTCAGAGCGCCTGCGCGAAGCGGGCCTGAAGCTGTTCACGCTGGTCGACTTCGCAGGCCATTGAACGCCACGAATACTATCGTTTGAATAGCTGCTCGCGCTTTCCAGTCAAGCGCTGGCGACCGTTTTCACCCTCAACGCCCTGCTTCGGGGCTGCGCAGCAAGCCCTCCCCAAAGGCCGCGGAGCAGGCCGCACCGGAACGCCGTGGTCGGGGTCTCCCCGACCACCAGCGTTGTCCCTTGGGGGAAGACGCCGAATGCGGCTCAGGGGGGACGTCAGGTCACTGCGACGCGCAGGGTGGTGTGATTGAGCCGCCGCACCACCACCGCCGCGCAAGCCAGCGTCAGCTCCAGCGCAATGGCCGGCTGGCGCTGCGACAGCTCCTGAAAGCGCGTGTACTTCAGCGCCCACAAGGCGCTGTCGCGCGTGGCCACCACGGTGGCATTGCGCGGCTGGCCGCTGAAAAACGCGCCTTCGCCGATCACCGTGCCGGGCGCCAGCACGGCCAGCTTCATGCGGCCGGCCACGTCTTCCAGGTGCACGGTCAGCGTGCCGGATTCGATGAAGAACAGCGTGCGGTCCTTGTCGCCCTGGCGGATCGGCATCTGCCCGGCGGTCACCGGGTAAGGCTCCAGGT
>JAGOVZ010000256.1 GCA_018060485.1 Ottowia sp.
ACGCCAATCAGCGGGGGCCCTCACCCCAACCCGCTCCCAAAGGGAGAGGGAGTAACAGCCGGACGCTGCGCCGTCTGAGAGTTCTTGCTCATCAAGCAGTTTTTTTGCGTCCTTCGCGGATCCTTTGCGTCCTTGGCGTCCGGTATTCGGCCTTCAGCCTCACCAGCGCGGCACCGCCTCGTCCTTCAGCGCACCGCGCCGCTCGGCGTAGTCGGGCAGCACGTTTTCGACGTGTTGCCAGAAGCGCGGGCTGTGGTTCATCTCACGCAGGTGGGCCAGCTCGTGCACCACCACGTAGTCGATGATGGGTTCACGAAAGTGGATCAAGCGCCAGTTCAGGCGGATCGAGCCATCGGCGCTGGCCGAGCCCCAGCGCGTGCCGGCCGACGACAGGCTGAGCTTCTGCCAA
Organism: Ottowia sp.; assembly: GCA_018060485.1. Classification (GTDB taxonomy): domain Bacteria; phylum Pseudomonadota; class Gammaproteobacteria; order Burkholderiales; family Burkholderiaceae_C; genus Ottowia. The sequence continues at coordinate 410 of JAGOVZ010000256.1, forward strand.
CGCACGTCCAGCTGCGGCGCAAAGTGATCGAGCCGCGCGATGAACACGCGGCGCGCCTGGCGCATCAGCCAGGCCTGCGCCACGTCGCGCAACTGCTCAGGCGTGGCGGTGTGTGGCAGGCCGATGTGCAGCACGCCCGCGCCGTCGCCCTCGGCCAGCACGGCGCCGCCGCGACCGTGTTGTTGGCGCGGATCGAGCACCAGCGTCACCGGCTGGCCCAGAAAGGGCAGGGTGGCGCCTTCCTTCCAGTCGATGCGGTTGGATTCGATGCGCGCGTGCCGCTCGCGCGCCTCACCCAGCTTGGCGACGATCCAGCGCTCTTTTTCGCGCAGCGCGGCCTCGACTTCGTGCAGCGGCGTCCAGCGCGGCGCGCGCACGGCCAGGCCGTCGGGGCCGACCGAAAAGCCGATGGTGCGCCGCTGGCCCCGCTGAAACTCGTAGTGCACGCGGGCGTGTGCAAAGTCGATGGCGCGGTTGGCGCGCGGGTGCGCAAAGTGTGCGGGCATGAGCGCATCGCCCAGCGCCACCGCAGGTTCGTCCGCTATCAGTTGAGGAGCTGCTGGCGCTTGTTCCTCAAGCGCTGGCGGCGCTTTTGGCTCAAATGCTGGCGCTGCCGGCGCGACGCCGAACAGATCCAGCACCAACTGCAGCATCGCCATGCGCGCTCAATCGGCGCCGGGCTTCAGGCGCGACAGGCGCGGCTGGCCGCTGGGGTAGGCCTCGGGGTCCAGGCGCACCATCTCGGCTTCGATCCAGGCCTCGACCTCGCGCATCAGCTCGTCGGGCTTGCGGCCGACGCTCGGGATGGCGGGGCCAATGGAAATATCGACGATGCCCGGCTTCTTCACGAAGGCCTTGCGCGGCCAGCACTTGGCGCTGGTGACGGCGATGGGGATCACCGGCGCGCCGCATTCGATGGCCAGCCGCGTGCCGCCGGATCGGTACTTGCCTTTTTCGCCGCGCGGGATGCGCGTGCCCTCGGGGAACATGATGACCCACACGCCCTGGTCCATCAGCCGCTTGCCCTGCTGCACCACCTTGTTGAAGGCGGCGGCGCGCTGGCTGCGGTCGATGTGGATCATGTCGAGCCGCCCCATCGCCCAGCCGAAGAAGGGCACGTAGAGCAGCTCCTTCTTGAACACGTAGGCCAGCGGGTGCGGCATGATGGCCGGCATGGTGAAGGTCTCCCACGCCGACTGGTGCTTGACCAGCAGCACCGCGCCATCCTGGGCGCCCAGCGGCAGGTTCTCCATGCCGGTGACGCGGTTCTGGATGCCCATGATCACCGTGCCGCTGTCCACCGCCAGCTTGAGCCAGCGCGCGCACATCCAGTACAGCCGCGTGCTGCTGACGAAGGGCGAGGCGATCAGCACCGCCGTCGCCCACGGGATGACCGTGACGATCATCCACAGCATGTGCAGTATCGAGCGGATCAGGTTCATGGTCTTTCAGGCCGCTGGCGCTTGTCTGGCAAGCGCGGACAGCTGCATATTTTATAGCATTGTCAGTGGACGGCGGCAGGCGGCGGCGCCTTGTCGGCGCGGGCCTTGGCCTCGGTTTCGGCGCGCGCCGCATCGAGCGCCTGCATCTCGGCAATGAAGGTGGTGGCAAACGCCGCCAGGTCGGCGTGCACGCGCGTGCCGACGGGAAAGGGCGGCGGCAGCGGGTCGGTCTGCGCTGGCGGCGCCTTGCCGGTCAGCACCAGGTGCGGCACGCAACCGGCGGCCACGGCGGCCTGCACGTCGCGCTCGCTGTCGCCCACCGCGTGCACCTGCGTCAGGTCGAGCTTGTAGCGCTCGCCGATCTGCTGGAACAGCCCGGGCAACGGCTTGCGGCAGTTGCAGCCTTCGTCGGGCGTGTGGGGGCAGAAAAACACCGCCTCGATGCGCCCGCCTGCCGCGGCGACCTGCTTGTTCATCTTGGCGTGGATGGCGTTGAGCGCTGCCATGTCGAACAGCCCGCGCCCCAGGCCGGGCAGGTTGGCCGCAATCACCACCTGGTAGCCCGCGTGGTTGAGTCGCGCGATGGCGTCCAGCGCGCCGGGCAGCGGCGCCCAGTCGTCGGGCGTTTGCAGGTAGCCCTCGCGCTCGACACACAGGGTGCCGTCGCGGTCGACGATGACGAGTTTCATGAACGCGAATTATCGGCTTGCGGGCGCGAGCCGTGACGTGAGCCGGCCCCAGCGGCCCCACCAGCGCCCGGCTTCGGCGTGCAGCAGCGCCGTGCTGCCGGGCACGAAGGCCGCGGGCGGCTGGCCCTGGGCGAACAGGCGCATCGGCTCGGCCTCGCCCGGCTGCTCGAAATACACCTCGGTGCCGCCGGGCCCGGTGCGCTTGCCGGGCAGGATCTCGCGCGCCAGCAGCACCTTCACGCTCTGGTCTGGCAGCGGCTGGCGCTGGGCGCGGTTCAGGTCGCTGGCGGTCAGCCCGACGCCCATGGCCAGCCACATGGCGGCCCACAGCCCGAGCAGCGCGGGCCGCAGCCGCGCCCAACCCCAGCGCCGCACGGCAAAAAGGCACGCGCCGGCGGCCACGGCCAGCACCAGCAGCCCGAGCGCCAGCGGCCGCGCGGCCATCCAGAAGGCTTCGGCCGGGTCGGACACCAGCGTGGCCGTTTCCAGGCGCTGCAAGGCGCCGGCATCGACCTCACCCGGCATCAGCGCACGCAGCGCCAGCACCAGCAGCGGCGGCAGCGCGGCCCACGCCAGGCCGCGCCAGGCGACGGGCGCGGCCGTGGTTTCGGGCGCGGGCGACACGCTCAACCCGCCAGCCGCGACAAATCGGCCACGCGGTTCATGGCCTGGTGCAGCGTCTTGAGCAGGCCCAGCCGGTTCAGGCGCACGTCGGTGGCGTCGGCGTTGACCATCACGCCGTCGAAGAAGGCATCGACCGGCGCCCGCAGCGCGCTCAGGGTTTGCAGCGAGGCGGTGTAGTCGCCGGCGGTGAACTGCGCGTCGGCC
>JAGOVZ010000257.1 GCA_018060485.1 Ottowia sp.
TCATCGGCAAACGCCTGTTGCAGCGCCTGCATCAGTTGCTGCTCTGCAGGGGTCAGCGCGGCGGCGTCCAGGTGGCGGGCGTTGCGCTGGTACAGGCTCCACGCCTGCGCGGGGCTCAAGGCTTCGGCGCCGGGCACGTGCCAGGCCAGCGCGCGCAACTGCGGGTAGTCGGCCAGGCGCACGCGGGCGGGCAGCCAGCCGAGCGGCGCTGCGCTGGTTGCATCAGCGCTTTCGGGCAATGCCTTCAAACCCAGCCCCAACGCCGTCAACACATTGGCGTAAGCGCCCAGCGTGACGGAGGGCTCGCCTTTTTCGATGCGGTACACGGTCACGCGCGACACGCCCGCCGCCTCGGCCAGCGCGGTGGCGCTCACGCGCAAGCCCTTGCGCTGCGCGCGCACGGCGGCGCCCAGCGCTTGCGTCAGCGCCTGGGCGTTTGATGTCAGCGCGGGGGCGGCGGTTGGCATATGTTTCTCATTTTGGTCTTTTTGATGAAAAAGTCAAAAATGAGAAACGTTTTTTGAATTGCAGTTTGATGGCCTATTCAATAACGACAGGACAGTTCACCTCAGTGATGACCCAATCGGCGAACGCCGGCAACGCCTGCACCACCGGCAGCGCGACGATGGCAGGCAGCTCGTACGGGTGACTTGAACGCAGCGCGGCTTCCAGCGCCGGATAGCGCTCGGCCGTGGTCTTGAACAACACGCGGAATTCGCCCTCGGACTGCACCGCGCCTTGCCACCGATACACGCTGTCAATCGCACTGATCTGCGCGCAGGCGGCCAGGCGCTGCTCGACCATCGCACGCGCCAGCGCATCCGCATCGGCGCGCGTGGCGACGGTGGTCAGCACCAGCAGCAGGCTTTGCGTCAAATCAGCCCCTGGCGCCCGTCCATCAAGCGCTGACAGCTACTTTTTCAGGAGCAGTCACACCCATGCGATCCAGCGCCGCCGCGAGGTGGCCAACGCTGCGGTCCACGTTGGCCCACTTGTCGAGGCCGAACAGGCCGAGGCGGAAGGTGCGGAAGTCGGCTGGCTCGTCGCACATCAGCGGCACGCCGGCCGCGCTTTGCACGCCTTGTGCAATGAACGCCTTGCCGTTCTGGATTTCCGGGTCGCAGGTGTAGCTGACCACCACGCCCGGCGCCTTGAAGCCTTCGGCCGCCACGCTGGGCAGGCCGCGCCCTTCCATCAGCGCGCGCACCTTGCGGCCCAGTTCGATCTGCTGCTCGCGCACCTTGGCAAAGCCGCGCTCGCGCGTCTCTTGCATGGTGTCGCGCAGCTTGAGCAGTGCCATGGTCGGCATGGTGGCGTGGTAGGCGTGGCTGCCGGTTTCGTAAGCCTGCATGATCTGGTGCCACTTCTTCAAGTCGCACGCGTAGCTGGTGCTCGTCGTGCCCTCCAGCGTTTTCAGCGCGCGATCCGACAGGCAGACCATCGCGCAGGCGGGCGACGAGCTCCAGCCCTTTTGCGGCGCGCTGACCAGCACATCGACACCGATGGCCTGCATGTCCACCCACATCGCGCCCGAGGCGATGCAGTCCAGCACGAACAGGCCGCCCACCGCGTGTACGGCGTCGGCGATCTTTTTCATGTAGTCATCCGGCAGCATCATGCCGCTCGCGGTTTCGACGTGCGGTGCGAAGACGACCGCCGGTTTCACGCTGGCGATGGTCGACACCACCTCGTCAATCGGCGCCGGCGCCCAGGGCGATTGCGCATCGCCGCCGGTCCGGCGCGCCTTCAGCACGGTGATGTTCTCGGGCGCGGTGATGCGGCCGGTTTCCAGAATCTGGCTCCAGCGAAAGCTGAAAAAACCGTTGCGGATAATCACCACCCGCTGGTCGCCCGCAAACTGGCGCGCCACCGACTCCATGCCAAAGGTGCCGCTGCCGGGCACCAGCACGGCGGCGTCGGCGTGGTACACCTCTTTCAGCATCGCGGCGATGTCTTTCATCACGCCCTGAAACTTCTTCGACATGTGGTTCAAGGCGCGGTCGGTGTAGACCACCGAGAATTCGAGCAAACCGTCGGGATCGATGTTCGGCAGCAGTCCGGGCATGGGGTTCTCCTTGACAAAGGTCGCGGCCAGCACGGCGCCGACCTGAAAAAATTCACTTTACACGCAAGTCCACGCACTGTCCTGCTCATGGAAATGTCCGCTTTGATCCTGGCCTTCAGCAAGAGCTTTCTGCTTGCGCTGGCGGGCGTGCTGCCCATCCTCAACCCGCCGGCCACGGCGCCGGTGTTCGTCAACCTGACACGCGATCTCGACCCCGCGCGGCGCCGCGCGCTGGCCACGCGCATCGGCCGCAACGTGGTGCTGATGCTGGGCAGCGCGATGGTCATCGGCACTTACGTGCTGGATTTCTTTGGCGTCTCGATCCCCATCGTCCGCGTGGCGGGCGGGCTGATCGTGGCCTTCACGGCGTGGAACATGCTGTACGCGCAGCAGGTCGCCACCGCCGACAAGGCCGAGATGGCGCAGTCGCTGGTCGATGACGACCACGTGCGCATCCAGGCCTTTTACCCCATGACTTTTCCGTTGACCTGCGGCCCGGGTTCGATCTCGGCCGCCATCACGGTGGGCGCGGCGCTGCACAGCCGGCAGTGGCCGGTGACGGCCGCCAACTTTGCCGGCGGGCTGACGGCGATGGTGGTGATCGGGCTGCTGGTGCTGCTGACCTTCCGCTACGCCGGGCGAATCTTGCGGCCGCTGGGCGAGGTGGGGTTGATCGTGTTTCTGCGGCTGACGGCCTTTATCCTGCTGTGCGTGGGCGTGCAGATTTTCTGGGATGGGGCCAGTGAGCTGCTGCGCGGGTTGGACATGCGCTGAGCGCCAGTCGCCCCCGAATTTCAAGCTATTTTGGTCGCTGGCGCTTGCCAGACAAGCGCCAGCAGCTATCGTTGATGTAGCGCATTCACTCGCGCAAACCGTCAACCCAAGGTCATCAAGCTGGCGTTGCCCCCGGCCGCCGCGGTGTTGACGCTGGTGCTGCGCTCGGTCAGCAGGCGCGCCAGCGGCACATCGGTGGCGCCGGGGCGCAGCACCGTCAGGCCGACGATGGGACCGGGGCGCGCGGCCAGCACGCGCTGCGCATTCAACGCATCGGCCGCGTCGCCATGCAGCAGCACGGCATCGAAATCAACGCCCGGCGCGCGCCAGTCGGGCGTGATGGCGATGTGCGTGAGCAGTTCCACCGGCAGGCGAGCCCAGTCGTACTGGGCGTCGGCCGGCCAGAGGGCCTGCGCGCCAACGGCCAGCACGGCGGCCCCTTGCAGCAGCCGGTCTTCGTTGCGCTCGGCCAGGCACAGCACGCGGCGGCGTGGGTGCAGGCTGTAGCTGTTGCGCTCGCC
>JAGOVZ010000075.1 GCA_018060485.1 Ottowia sp.
GCGCTCGCCTTGCGTGCCCAGCTTGTTGTGGTAGACCACCTTGTCGAGCTGCGGCACACGATCGGCCAGCGATTTCTTGCGATCCTGGTCGAAGAAGAACTTGGCGTCGGCCAGGCGCGGGCGCACCACGCGCTCGTTGCCTTCGATGACGGCGCTCGCGTCCTTGGGGCTGATGTTGCTGACGACGAGGAACTGGTTCGTCAGCTTGCCCTTGGCATCCAGCAGCGGAAAGTACTTCTGGTTGGCCTTCATGGTCAGGATCAGACACTCCTGCGGCACGTCGAGAAACTCCTTCTCGAACGCGCACACCAGCACGTTGGGACGCTCGACCAGGGCCGTCACCTCGTCCAGCAATGCTTCATCTTCGATAGCTGCCAGCGCTTGTCCTGCCTGCGCTGCAGCCGTTTTGAGCTGAGATTCAATGGCGGCGCGGCGTTCGTCGAAGCTGGCGATGACGGCGCCCTTGTCACGCAGCGTGTCGGCGTAGCGGTCGGCATCGACGATGGCGATGGGATCGGCCACCGCTTCAAAACGGTGGCCGTGCGTGGCGCGCCCCGCCGTCAGCCCCAGCGCCGTGACGGGCACCACCTTGTCGCCGTGCAGCGCCACCAGCCCGTGCGCCGGGCGCACGAACTGCACGCTGTCCCAGCCGGGCAGCGGCGTGCCTTCCTGCAGCTGGTAGGTCATGACCTTGGGGATGGGCAGCTTGGCAATCGCCTCGTTCAAGGCTTTTTGCAAGCCGGTGTCCAGCGTGGCGCCGGTGATGAGCGTATCCAGAAAAAGCGCCTCGGCCTTGCCGTCCATCGCGCGCGTGAGCGTGGGCACGACGGACGGATCGGCGCCCACGGCCTGCAGCTTCTTCAACAACGCGGGTGTGGGCTGGCCTTGCGCGTCGAGCGCGACGCTGACCGGCATCAGCTTTTGCTGCACCGCCTTGTCGGCCGCCTTGGCCGCCACGTGCGTGATGTGCGCGGCCAAGCGGCGCGGGCTGGCGTAGGGCGTGACGACCGAATCGTCGGCGGTCAAACCCTGGCTTTTGAGCTGCTCGAACAGCGTGCCGGCAAAGGCTTCGCCCAGCTTTTTCAGCGCTTTTGGGGGGAGTTCTTCGACGAAGAGTTCGACGAGGAGGTTTTGGGTGCTCATGTCCATTCGACCAGTTTCATGCGTTGTTGTTGGGCTGCTGCCTGCATGTCCTTGTCCAGCGAAGCCAGATGGGTACAGCCATGGCGCTGCGCGATGGCCAGGTGCAGGGCGTCACCGCCTCGCAATTTGCCGCCGGGTGTGGCGCACCATTCAGCGGCTTGCAAAAAATCTTGTTCGACCACGTTCAGGCGACGCGCCATGTCCATCAACTGGGCAAATGCGGCACGCGCCGCGCGCGCCTGCGCCACGTTGAGGCGCTCGCCGCACAACTGAATGCCGAGCGCACTGGCAAATTCGGTTTCGATCCACCACGAAGCGCACAGGCGCGCCATGTCGACCGAGGCGAGCCATTGAATGGCAGCCGCGCTTTCTGCCTGCTTGAAACAGTACGCGCACCACACGCTGGTATCGACGTAAATGGCATCCTGGCGCGTCCTCACGGCGTGCATCTTCAATAGCGCGCGTTGTCCCGCATCTCGCGGATCACCGACTTCGTGGGCGGCATGCTGTCCAGGTGTTTTTGCAGGAACGCCAGCAGTTCCTGCTTGTCCATCTTGGGTCGCGCAAGTTTCGCGGACATCTGCCAGATGCCAGTGCCTTCGGCTTCCAGGTGCAGCACGTCCCCTTCGCCAACACCCAACTCGCGCACCAACTCCGCCGGCAACCGCACCGCCAGGCTGTTGCCCCAGCGGCCGACGCTCAGTTCGAGCTTGGTCAGATCCTTTGCGCCCATGGCGGTCACCTTGATGTAGATACGTGTATCTACATTATGCGGTCAGGCGGCTTTCTTTTCCATCTGCGCCACCCACTCGCGCGGCGCCATCGGGAAGCCCAGGCGCTCACGGCTTTCGTAATAGCTTTGCGCCACGGCGCGCGCCAGGTTGCGGATGCGGCCGATGTAGGCGGCGCGCTCGGTCACGCTGATGGCCCCGCGCGCATCGAGCAGGTTGAAGGTGTGGGCGGCTTTCAGCACCTGCTCGTAGGCGGGCAGGGCCAGTTGCTGTTCGATCAAGTGCTTGGCCTGTTTTTCGTGCGCGTTGAAGGCGGTGAACAGGAAGTCGGCGTCTGAGTGCTCGAAGTTGTAGGCGCTCTGCTCCTGCTCGTTTTGCAGGTAAACATCACCGTAAGTCAGCCCCTCCGTCCACGTCAGGTTGTAGACGTTGTCGACCCCCTGCAGGTACATGGCCAGCCGCTCCAGGCCATAGGTGATCTCGCCTGTGGCGGGCTTGCAGTCGATGCCGCCGACTTGCTGGAAGTAGGTGAACTGCGTGACCTCCATGCCGTTCAGCCACACCTCCCAGCCCAGGCCCCAGGCGCCGAGCGTGGGGTTTTCCCAATCGTCTTCGACAAAGCGGATGTCGTTCTTCTTCAGGTCGAACCCCAGCGCTTCAAGGCTGCCCAGATACAGCTCCAGGATGTTGGCCGGCGCGGGTTTGAGCACCACCTGGAACTGGTAGTAGTGCTGCAGGCGGTTGGGGTTTTCGCCGTAGCGGCCGTCCTTGGGGCGGCGGCTGGGCTGCACGTAGGCCGCCTTCCACGGCTCGGGGCCGATGGCGCGCAGGAAGGTGGCGGTGTGCGAGGTGCCGGCGCCGACTTCCATGTCGTACGGCTGCAAAAGCGCGCAGCCTTGCGCGTCCCAGTACTGCTGGAGCTTGAGGATGATTTGCTGGAAGGTGAGCATGTCGGCGCGCCGGAATCGGGTGCAATCCGCTATTTTAAGCGTCAAAAAGGCCGCTGGCGCTTGTCTGTCAAGCGCGAGCAGCTATGAATTCAGGAGTCGAAACGGCGCAGCACCAGGCTGGCGTTGGTGCCGCCAAAGCCAAAGCTGTTGGACAGCGCGGTGCGCACGTCGGCGTCGCGCGTTTGCGTGACCAGGGGCAGGTCGCCCAGCGACGGGTCGGGCGTGTCGACGTTGATCGAGCCGGCGATGAAGCCCTTTTGCAGCATGATCAGGCAGTAGATCGCCTCTTGCACGCCGGTGGCGCCCAGCGAATGGCCGGTGAGCGACTTCGTTGAAGAGAACGGCGGCACCGCGTCGCCAAACACGGCCCGCATGGCGCGCACTTCCTGCATGTCGCCCACGGGGGTAGAGGTGCCATGCGTGTTGATGTAGTCCACGCCGCCCTCCAGCCCGGCCAGCGCTTGCTGCATGCAGGCGATGGCGCCGTCGCCCGAGGGGGCCACCATGTCGGCGCCGTCGCTGGTGGCGCCAAAGCCGACCACCTCGGCCAGAATCGTGGCGCCGCGTGCCTGCGCATGCGCCAGCGATTCCAGCACCACCGCGCCGCCGCCGCCGGCAATCACAAAGCCGTCGCGGCTGGCGTCGTAGGCGCGCGAGGCTTTCTCGGGCGTCTCGTTGTACTTGGCGGACATGGCGCCCATGCCGTCGAACAGCAGCGCCATGCCCCAGCTCAGCTCTTCGCCGCCGCCGGCAAACATCACGTCCTGATGGCCCCAGGCGATCTGCTGCGCGGCCGCGCCGATGCAGTGCGCCGACGTGCTGCAGGCCGAGGTGATGGAGTAGTTGATGCCCTTGACCTTGAAGTTGGTCGCCAGGCACGCCGACACCGTGCTGCTCATGCAGCGCGTGACCTGGTACGGCCCGACGCGGCGAATGCCTTTTTCGCGCAGCGTGTCGGCCGCTTCGATCTGGTTGGCGGGCGAGCCGCCGCCCGAGCCCATGATGAGGCCGGTGCGCGGGTGGCTGACCTGTTCGGGTGTCAAACCCGCTTGTTGGATCGCGTCTTCGAGCGCGATCTGCGCATACGCCGCCGCATCGCCCATGAAGCGCAGCTGCTTGCGGTCGATGCGCGCCTCGATGTCGATCTCGGGCTTGCCGCCGACCTGGCTGCGCAGGCCGAGTTGCGCGAACTCGGGCACCGCGCGGATGCCGGAGCGGCCTTCGCGCAGCGACGCCTCCACGCTGGCCAGATCGTTGCCGATGCACGAGACGATGCCCGCGCCCGTGATCACCACCCGTTGCTTGCTCATGCGCTGCTTTCCTGCCCTTCGCCCGGGCGCAGGAACAAGCCCACGCGCAGGTCATTGGCCACGTAGATCTCCTTGCCGTCGGCCAGCAGGCGCGCGTCGCCAATGGCCATGTTCAGCTTGCGCTTGATGACCCGCTTGATATCAATCTGGTATGTCACCCGTTTGACATCGGGGCCGACTTCGCCGGTGAACTTGACCTCGCCCGCGCCCAGTGCGCGCCCGCGCCCGGGCAGGCGCAGCCAGGTCAGGTAAAAGCCGATCAGCTGCCACATGGCGTCCAGCCCCAGGCAGCCGGGCATCACCGGGTCGCCCTGGAAGTGGCAGGCGAAAAACCACAGGTCGGGATTCACGTCCAGCTCGGCCTCGATGCGACCCAGGCCATGCGCGCCGCTATCGGCGTCGATGTGCGTGATGCGGTCGAACATCAGCATCGGCGGCAGCGGCAGGCGACCGGCGTCGGGGCCGAACAAGCGGCCTTCGCCGGAGGCGATGAGTTGATCGTAGGAGAAGGATTCGGCCATGGCGTCAATTGTGCCTGACGGGGAAGGCGGCGCGCCTTGCGCCGCGTCAGCTTTGGCGCCGCAACGCCAGGCAGGCCAGCACCAGCAGCGCGCAGCCGATCCACAGCGGCCACAGCCCGGCCACGGCGGCCCAGCGCGCGAACGGCGTGATGTTCGTGCGGCCCTCGAAATGGCCCACCAGCACGCCACGCGTCAGGCGCGGCAGCAGGTGCGTGACCGTGGCCCGGTGGTCGATGATGGCGGTGGCGCCGGTGTTGGTGGCGCGCAGCATGGGCCGCTCGAACTCCAGCGCGCGCATGCGGCTGATGGCCAGGTGCTGGTCAATCGCCACCGTGTCGCCAAACCAGCCGATGTTGCTGACGTTGACAAAGGCGGTGGGCGCCGCGGCGGGGTTGGCAAAGCGCGCTGCCAGTTCTTCGCCAAACAAGTCCTCGTAGCAGATGTTGGGCGCCAGCCGCTGGCCCTGCCATTCAAAAGACGCTTGCCCCACGCTGCCGCGCGTGAAGTCGCCCAGCGGAATGTTCATCATCTCGGTGAACCAGCGAAAGAACGGCGGGATGAATTCGCCAAACGGCACCAGGTGGTGCTTGTCGTAGCGGTAGGGCGCGGCCTGCCCGGCCTTCATGCCGACCACCGAATTGGTGTAGCCGGCCTCCATGTCGCCCAGCGGCACGCCCAGCAGCGCGGCCTGGTTGGGGCCTGAAAAACGATCAAGAAGCGCCTGCCAGTAGCCTTCGGGCAACTGGCGCGGCAGCAGCGGCAGCGCGGTTTCGGGCGCCACCACCAGGGGCGTGCGCACGTCGCGCAACTGCTCGCCGTACCAGCGCAATGAGTCGGCCACGCCGGTGCCGGGGACGAATTTCTGGTCTTGCGGGATGTTGCCCTGCATCAGCGCCACTTCGGTCACCAAGCGCTCGTGGCCGGCGGCGGGCGTGTAGCACAGGTTCACATCGCAAAAGCGCCAGCCCCACAGGCCGGCGCCGAGCGCCAGCAGCAGCGCGGCGCCGACCAGCGTGCGCCCCGAGCGCCAGCGCACATGGCCGCTCAAGGCCAGCAGCGCCGCCAGCGCCGCCGCCACAAAGCCGATGCCGTACACGCCCACGTAGCGCGCCAGAAAGGCGAGCGGCCCGTCGACGTGCGCATAACCGCCGGCGCCCCACGGAAAGCCGGTCAGCCATTGCCCGCGCGCCAGCTCGGCCAGCGTCCACAGCGCGGCAAACAGCAGTGCCGACAGCACCGGCTGCCGTTGCAGCACGCGCGCCGATGCCAGCGCCACGAAGGCGCCCGCCGCCGCCGCGTAATACAGCGCCAGAAAACCCGCCAGCCCCAGCACCGCCGCCACCGCCAGCGCCGGGTTCAGGCCGCCATAGGTGTGCATCGAGATGAACAGCCACCAGAAGGTGCCCGCCAGCCAGCCGAGCGCGAACAGCCAGCCCAGCAGCACCGCGCGCCGCCACGGCAGGCCGGTGGGCGGGCGGGCCCAGGTGCTGGCGCTCCACGACACCTGGCGCTCGGCGCGGTGCGCCAACTGCCACACCAGTGCCGCCAGGCTGAGCCATTGCAGCCACCAGTGCGGCTGGCCCGTCCACGGGTCGCCGATCGACAGCGCATGCACAACGCCCGCCACCAGCGCCATGGGCGGAGAAGCCAGCACGTGAAGCAGTCGCATGTGCGAACGTTAATCTACGTGAGCCGGTCAATCAGAAGGGCGCGGAGCAGGCCATTCCGGAACGCCGCGGCCGGGGTCCCCCCGGCCGCCAGCGTTGTCCCCTGGGGGAAGGCGGCCGCAGGCCGACTCAGGGGGGAGAAATCACGGGGGATCAACGCGCGCTACCTTGAACCACCGCACCGCACCGCCCTTGGTATGCAGCACATGAAACTCAAGGCCGCCCATCTCAAAGCGCTCGCCGCGCTTGGGCACGTGGCCCATTTCGTGCGCGATCAGGCCGCCAATGGTGTCGAAGTCGACCTCCAGATCACCGTCCGGGTCGGCGCCCAGGTGCACGCCGAAGGATTCGTTGACGCGCTCGAGCGGGGTGTCGCCGGCCACGCGCCAGGTGTTGTCGGCCAGGGCGAAGATGTCGCCCTCGTCGGCGTCGATGTCGAACTCGTCCTCGATCTCGCCGACGATCTGCTCCAGCACGTCCTCGATGGTGATCAGGCCGGCGGTGCGGCCGAACTCGTCCACCACCATCGCCAGGTGGTTGCGGTTGGCGCGAAACGCGCGCAGCAAATCGTTCAGCCCCTTGCTTTCGGGCACGAACACCGCCGGGCGCAGCAGCGTGCGCACATTCAGCTCGGGCGCGCGCTGCAGCTTGAGCAAATCCTTGGCCAGCAGAATGCCAATGATGTTCTCGCGCTCGCCCTGGTAGACCGGAAAGCGCGAGTGCGCGGTGCGGATGACTTCCAGCAGCAGCGCTTCGTACGGCGCGTCGATGTCCAGCAGATCCATGCGCGGCGCCGCCACCATGGCGTCGCCGGCGGTCATGTCGGCCATGCGCAGCACGCCTTCGAGCATGACGCGGCTCTCGGCGTCGATGACCTCGTTGTCCTCGGCTTCGGCCAGGGTGCCGATCAGCTCGTCGGTGGAGTCGGGCCCGGGCCGGATGAATTCGACCAGTTTCTGGAACAGGCTGCGCCTGTCTTCGCGCTCGGCGGGTCGCTCGCCGGAGCGGGCAGGGTGCGGCTCAGCCACGGTGGGGGTGCAGGACGTGCGGTGGTGTCGGGATCGCAAGGATAGCCCAAGCCCCCGCGCCCGCACGTCGGACGCCGCGCCGCGTGGGCGCGCGCCGGCATTCAGCGGCTGCTTTTAGGAGCTGGCCTTGTGGCGCCCCTCGCGCACCGCCTCGCGCACTTCCTGCACGGTGGCCAGCACGTCGCGCGCCAGCGAGGCTTCGGTCTTCAGCCAGTAGTCGACCTGGCCGACCTGGTCGGCCACCAGCTCGCCCACGCGGCTGGAAAAGCTGGCTTCGGGCAGCGTCAGGTGCGCTTCGCTTTCGCTGCCCTGGCGCTCCACGGTGGCGCCGGCCTTGCGGGCGATGCGGATCATGGCGGCGTTTTCGCTCAAGGCGTGGATGTAGAGCGTCTTCACGCCGTCGTTCACGGCATGGATGGCGGCGCGCTCGAACAGCCGCGAGCCATAGCCGCGGCCGCGCGCGTGCGGCAGCACCGAGACGCCGAACTCAGCGAAACCGGACTTCACCATGTCGGCCGGATAGGCCAGGTGCGCCATGGCGATCAGCTCGAGCTTGCGGTTGAAGATGCCGAACACCTGGTCGCGCTCGAAGTTGAGCTGGTCGACGTAGTGGCTGATCTGGCGGTCGTTCGCGGCGTAGCCGAAGCGCAGGTAGCGGTCGTGCTCGCCCAGCGCCAGCAGGTGCTGCGTGATTTGCGGTCGGTAGCGCGGCCCGATCTCTCGGATCGGCACGATGGCCGAACGGCGTGCTGGCGACGATGCAGCAGGGGTGCCGCTGTCCGCAGGGGTGGGGTTACGAGTGTCCATGCAGCCCATGGTAGGGGCTCAACCGTAGAGAGAAAACTCCAATCGAGCAAAAAATGCTGCATTGCAGCAATGTCCTACAAAGGAATTCACATTCGGGCCGGCGCGGGCCATGGCGCGGCAAGATTCAGCGCAGACCGCAAAACTACGATTTTGATAGCTTCTTGCGCTGGACAGACAAGCGCTGGAGCCCAAAAACATCCCTAAACGGGCAAGGCCGTGGTCGCCTTCACCTGATCCATCACGAAGCTGGTCTTGCAGTCCTGCACCGACGGGTGGCGCAGCAGCGTGTCCATCATGAAGCGTGAGTACGCACTCATGTCCTGAACCACCAGGTGCAACAAATAATCCATCTCGCCGGTCAGGGAAACGCACTCCACCACCTCGGGCCAGGTCTGCACGCTGGCGCCGAATTCCTCCATCGGGTTGCGCTTGGCGTGCTCGGCGCGCTTTTCCAGCCGCACGTTGACGTAGGCGGCCAGCCCCAGGCCGATGGCGGGCGGGTCGAGCAGCGCCACGTAGCGCGCGATGACGCCCGCTTCCTCGAGCTTTTTGACGCGCCGCAACACGGCGCTGGCCGACAAGCCGATGTGCGCGCCAATCGATTCATGCGTCTCGCGGCCATCGGCCTGCAGGCGGGTCAGGATGGCACGGTCGAGGCGGTCGAGGGCGAGGGTGTTCATGGCGGTGCAAAACGCAGCATCGTAGGCGCCGCGACTGGCGACGTCAAAGAAATTCGCATCGCCTAGCCCATGTGGCACATGAAACGTGCGCCGCTTGCCCGCTGAAGCGCTCAAGACGCCGAAAAACGCGATCGCCGCCGCCCTAAAGTGTGATGTTTCGCCCCGACACCCAAGGAGACAAGACATGCCTGCCGCCGCCCCAGCCGCCCCAGCCGCTTCTTCCACCGCCCGCCCCGGCACCACCTGGGACAACCCCATGGGCACCGACGGTTTCGAGTTCATCGAATACGCCGCGCCCGACCCCGCCGCCATGGGCGCGCTGTTCGAGCGCATGGGCTTTGCCGCCGTCGCCAAACACCGCCACAAGAACGTGACGCTGTACCGCCAGGGCGAGATCAACTTCATCATCAATGCCGAGCCGGACAGCTTTGCCCAGCGCTTTGCCAAGCTGCACGGCCCCAGCATCTGCGCCATCGCCTTTCGCGTCGACAACGCCAAGGCCGCCTACGAGCGCGCCCTGAGCCTGGGCGCCTGGGGCTACGCCGGCCAGGCCGGCCCGGGCGAGCTGAACATCCCCGCCATCAAGGGCATTGGCGACTCGATCATCTATTTGATCGACCGCTGGCGCGGCAAGAACGGCGCGCAAGAAGGCGACATCGGCAACATCGGCTTTTACGACGTCGATTTCGAGCCGCTGCCAGGCGTGAGCGGATCAGCCGCCATCAGCCCCGAAGGCTATGGCCTCACCGTGATCGACCACCTGACGCACAACGTGCACAAGGGCCGCATGGCCGAGTGGTCGGGCTTTTACGAGCGGCTGTTCAACTTCCGCGAAGTGCGCTACTTCGACATCGAGGGCCAGGCCACCGGCGTCAAGTCCAAGGCCATGACCAGCCCGTGCGGCAAGATCCGCATCCCGATCAACGAGGAGGGCAACGACCAGAAGGGCCAGATCCAGGAGTACCTGGACAGCTACGCCGGCGAAGGCGTGCAGCACATCGCGCTGGCCAGCACCAACCTGTACGACACGGTGGACGCGCTGCAGATGGCGGGCGTGAAGCTGCTGGACACCAGCGAGACGTATTACGAGCTGTTGCCCAAGCGCATTCCTGATCTGAAGGAGCCGCTGGGCGAGCTGCAATCGCGCAACATCCTGGTCGACGGCGCGCCGGGCGAGCTGCTGCTGCAGATCTTCAGCGAGAACCAGCTCGGGCCGATCTTCTTCGAGTTCATTCAGCGCAAGGGCAACGAGGGCTTTGGCGAAGGCAACTTCAAGGCGCTGTTCGAGACCATGGAGCTGGATCAGATGCGGCGCGGGGTGTTGAAGGCGCCGGAAGCGGCGGGCGCTGAAAAATAGGAGAAATCGGGCTGTGGCGCTTGTGTGGTAAGCGCGGGCAGCTATGGTTTTTTAGTTGGCTTGGTGGGCTGGAGGCGCTGCTGGCCGGGAGTTCGCCCCGGCGGGCGACCTACTTTTCTTGCTCGCCAAGAAAAGTAGGCAAAAGGAGTGCGCCCCACTGGCCGTGGCCCTGCGGGCAGCCTGCGATGCTCGTGCGCGGGGCGGCGCTGCCGAACTCGCTTTGTTCGCTTCGCTCTCGTCGCTCAAACAGCGGCAGCGAGTCAGAGCGCGAAGCGCGCATGCTGCGCTGCGCGCCCGCCCAACGCCCTGCGCTTCTCGGCACGGCCAGAAGGGGGTTGAAGATGGATCGGGCCATCGCTGCGCTCGGCCTTGGGTTTTCTCCCTCTCCCTCTGGGAGAGGCTTGGCCTGTCCTGAGCTTGTCGAAGGAGGGTGAGGGCAAACCACCTCTGCTGATCGCGCGATCCCCCAGCGCAATCTCCTGAAGCAGTTTTTCAGTATCAAAATCGTAGCTGCTTGCGCTTGCCGTTCAAGCGCTTCAAGGCAGTCTGTCTTCAAATTCTGGCGAACGCGCGCAAGCGGGCGCGCATCGACTGAGATTCAACCCCGATCCCGAGGCAGCCCGAAGGCCAACGCGCCCAGCGCGCCTTGGGCCAGTCCGTACAGCCCATAAATCACGCCCACGCCCACCGCCGCCGGCGCGGCCACGCCGAACGGCGCCAGTGCGGCCACCGCCGCGGCTTCGCGCGTGCCCCACCCGCCGACGCTGACGGGCAGTGCGGCCATCAGGAACACCGGGGCGATGGCCCAGGCCCACACGGCGGGTGGCAGGGCGACGCCCAGCGCCAGGCCACCGCCGGCCAGCGCGGCGGCGGACAGGACTTGAACGG
>JAGOVZ010000076.1 GCA_018060485.1 Ottowia sp.
TAAGCGAGCCCGGATTCTAGCCGGGCATGCGCCGACCGATCAGGCAAAAAGAAACCCGCCTCGTGGGCGGGCTTCAAGAAATCGAAAGCTGAATCACTTCAGCTTGATTTCCTTGTATTCGACGTGCTTGCGAGCTTTGGGGTCGAACTTCATGATCGACATCTTCTCGGGCATGGTCTTCTTGTTCTTGCTGGTGGTGTAGAAGTGACCGGTACCGGCCGTGGATTCCAGCTTGATTTTTTCGCGTCCGCCTTTGGTGGCCATGATGCTGCTCCTTTAAACGTGGTTCAGGCTTGGCCGCGGGCGCGCATGTCGGCGAGCACGGCGTCGATGCCATTCTTGTCGATCAGGCGCAGCGCGGCGCTCGAGACACGCAGGCGCACCCAGCGGTTCTCGCTCTCGACCCAGAAACGGCGGTATTGCAGGTTCGGCAGGAACCGGCGCTTGGTCTTGTTGTTGGCGTGGGAAACGTTGTTGCCCACCATCGGGCCTTTGCCCGTTACTTCGCACACGCGTGCCATGGATGACTCCAGTCGTACAGCTTCAGCTGACGCCACCGCGTTGAATGTTTGCGGCAACTCGCTTTGGCTTCACCTCGCCATGAAAGGGGTGGCGGTAGCCCCGTTTGAGAAAGCCTTCCATTATAGCTTGGTGACGAAGGCCGTCCAGCGGCTTTATCCGCCTTGCTGCTCCAGAAAGCGTTGCGCGTCCAGCGCCGCCATGCAGCCGGTGCCCGCGCTGGTGATGGCTTGACGGTAGACGTGGTCCTGCACGTCACCGGCGGCAAACACGCCGGGCACGCTGGATTGGGTGGCAAAACCCTGCAGGCCGCCACGGGTCTTGATGTAGCCGTTCTCCATCTCCAGCTGGCCATCGAACACCGCAGAGTTCGGCGAATGGCCGATGGCGATGAAGCAGCCTTGCAGCAGGATGTCCTCCGTGGTTCCCGTGTCGACGTTCTTGATCCGGACGCCCGTGACGCCGCTGTCATCACCCAGGACTTGGTCGAGGACGTGAAAGGTCTTCAGTTCAATCTTTCCCGCAGCGACTTTGTCCATCATCTTGTCGATCAGAATCGGCTCGGCGCGAAACTTGTCGCGGCGGTGCACCACGGTGACCTTGCGCGCGATGTTGGAAAGATACAACGCCTCTTCGACCGCCGTATTGCCGCCGCCGACCACGCACACGTCCTGGTCGCGGTAGAAAAATCCGTCGCACGTGGCGCAGGCCGATACGCCCCGGCCCATGAACGCTTCCTCGGACGGAAGGCCCAGGTACCTGGCTGAGGCGCCGGTAGCAATGATCAGGCTGTCGCAGGTGTAGCGCCCGCTGTCGCCGGTCAACGTGAAGGGTCGCTTCGACAAGTCCGCCGTGTGGATGTGATCGAACACCAGTTGTGTCTTGAAGCGCTCGGCATGCGCCTGAAAGCGCTGCATCAGATCCGGCCCCTGCACGCCCTCGGCGTCGGCCGGCCAGTTGTCGACATCCGTGGTGGTCATCAGCTGGCCGCCCTGGGCCATGCCGGTCACCAGCAGCGGCTGCAGATTGGCGCGCGCCGCATAGATGGCGGCGGTGTAACCCGCGGGGCCGGAGCCGAGGATGAGGACTTTGGCGTGGTGGTCAGTCATTGGTAAACCTTCGGAATTCGCGGGGTCTGCGCTACGATATACGGAGATGTGCAATTTTTCACACTCGTCCGCGGGCGCGTTGCAAGGTGCGGATTTTAAGAACTCGAAGAATGGCGCCCATGACGGAGGTTTATTGACATGACGATGCTGTCGAGTCTCGATCTGATTCGTCGGGTCCCGCTGTTTTCAATGTTGACCGAGTCGCAGGCGATTGCCGTCGCAGATGCGGTGGTCAAGCGCCGTTTCAAGCGCGGCGAAGTCATTGTCGAGCAGGGCAAGAAGTCCAATGCGCTGTTCATCCTGCTCAACGGCCGTGCGCGCGTGCTGACGGCCGACAGCCGCGGTCGCGAGGTGATTCTGGCCACGCTGCAACCGGGCGATCACATTGGCGAGATGAGCCTGATCGACAACCAGCCGCATTCGGCCACCGTGCGCGCCGAGATACAGACCGATGTGCTGATGCTGGGTCGCCTTGAGTTTGCGCGCTGCCTGCCCGAGAACACCTCGATGGCTTACGCGGTGATGCGCGGCCTGGTGCAGCGCCTGCGCCACGCCGACCGCAAGATCGAATCGCTCGCCTTGATGGACGTGTACGGCCGCGTGGCGCGCTCGCTGCTCGAGTTCGCGAGCGAAACCGCCGATGGCGAGCTGCTGATCCGCGAAAAAATCTCGCGCCAGGACATTGCCAAGATGGTCGGCGCCTCGCGCGAGATGGTCAGCCGCGTGATGAAAGATCTGGAAGAGCGCGGCTTTATCCAAACGCAAGACAACGGCTCCATCGTGGTGAAGGAACGCCTGAACTCCCTGGGTTGATCCGCGCGGGGCCGGTCCATCGATCGTCAAGCACCTGAGTACGCCCTTCGCGGCGGCTGCGTGCGGTAAGCTTCTCAAGCTGTAGTTTCATCCATGGCTTACCCCCTCAATACATTCAACGACGCGGTGCCCGCGCCCGCCTCGCGCAGTGGCGTCGGGCGCTTTGCGCAAGAGGTTTTTCTGGTGCTCGGGCTGGCACTCATCATCTTCGTGGTGATGGCGCTGATGAGTTACTCGCCGCAAGATGCTGCCTGGTCGACATCCGGTGCCAGCGGGCCGCCGCACAACTGGGCCGGCAAGCTGGGCGCCTGGCTGGCCGATGTGGCTTTTGTGCTGTTGGGTTTTTCCGCCTGGTGGTGCGTGGCCGTTGCGATCAGCGCGTGGATCGGCGGGGTGCGGCGCTGGATGCGCGGCGACCGGCCGACCGTCAGCGCACCGCGCTCACTCTGGATGCGTCTGGCGGGCACGCGCTGGGCCTTCTTGCTGGGGCTGCTGCTGGTGCTGGCGGCCAGCACGGGACTGGAATGGTCGCGCCTGTACCGCTGGGACGACGCACTGCCCGGTTCGGCCGGCGGCATCCTGGGCTATCTGGGCGGTCCGATCGCGGTCAAGTGGCTCGGCTTTACCGGCTCGGCACTGCTGGGCATCGCCGTGCTGGTGCTGGGCGTGGCATTGGTGTTCCAGTTTTCGTGGAGCCAGGTGGCCGAGCGCATTGGCGGCGCGCTGATGGCCTTGGTCGAGTCGCGCCGCGAGCGCCGCGAAATCGCTCAAGACTTGGCGCTGGGCAAGCAGGCCGCGCGCGAGCGCGAGGAGGTGGTGCACCACGAGCGCGAGTTGATCGATGAGCAGCACCCCACGCCGGTGCTGATCGAGCCCGCCGTGGTGCAGGTGGCCAAGAGCGAACGGGTGGTGAAGGAAAAGCAGAAACCCCTGTTCACCGAACTGCCCGACAGCCGCTTGCCGCAGGTCGACCTGCTCGACAGCGCGCCCGGCCGCCAGGAAAGCGTGGCGCCCGAAACGCTGGAGATGACCAGCCGGCTGATCGAGAAAAAGCTCAAGGATTTCGGCGTCGAAGTGCGCGTGGTGGCCGCCATGCCTGGCCCGGTCATCACGCGCTACGAGATCGAGCCGGCCACCGGCGTCAAGGGCTCGCAGGTGGTCAACCTGGCCAAGGATCTGGCGCGATCCTTGAGCCTGGTGTCGATTCGCGTCATCGAGACCATTCCCGGCAAGAACTACATGGCGCTGGAACTGCCCAACGTCAAGCGCCAATCGATCCGCCTGTCCGAAATTCTGGGCTCGCACGTCTACAACGACGCGCGCTCGCTGCTCACCATGGGTCTGGGCAAGGACATCGTCGGCAACCCGGTGGTGGCCGATCTGGCCAAGATGCCACACGTGCTGGTGGCGGGCACCACGGGCTCGGGCAAATCGGTCGGCATCAACGCCATGATCCTCAGCCTGCTCTACAAGGCCGAGCCCAAGGACGTGCGCCTCTTGATGATCGACCCCAAGATGCTGGAGATGTCGGTCTACGAAGGCATTCCGCACCTGCTGGCACCGGTGGTCACCGACATGAAGCAGGCCGCCAATGGCCTGAACTGGTGCGTGGCCGAGATGGAGCGGCGCTACAAGTTGATGAGCAAGGCGGGCGTGCGCAACCTGGCCGGCTTCAACCAGAAGATCGACGAGGCCAAGGCGCGCGGCGAGTTCATCTACAACCCCTTCAGCCTGACGCCCGAAGACCCCGAGCCGCTCGATCGCCTGCCGCACATCGTGGTGGTGATCGACGAGCTGGCCGACCTGATGATGGTGGTCGGCAAGAAGATCGAAGAGCTGATCGCCCGCCTGGCGCAAAAGGCACGCGCGGCCGGCATTCACCTGATTCTGGCCACGCAGCGGCCCAGCGTGGATGTGATCACGGGCCTGATCAAGGCCAATATTCCGACCCGTATTTCGTTCCAGGTTTCCAGCAAGATCGACAGCCGCACCATCCTCGACCAGATGGGCGCCGAGGCGCTGCTGGGCATGGGCGACATGCTGTACATGCCCAGCGGCACCGGCTTTCCGCAGCGCGTGCACGGCGCGTTTGTCAGCGATGACGAGGTGCACCGCGTGGTCGAATACCTCAAGAGCCAGGGCGAACCCAATTACGTCGACGGCGTGCTCGAAGGCGGCACGGCCGATGGCGAGGAGGGCGGCTTTGGCGACGCGGGCGAGGGCGGCGGCGAGAAAGACCCGATGTACGACCAGGCCGTTGAAGTGGTGCTGAAGAACCGCAAGGCCAGCATCTCGCTGGTGCAGCGCCACCTGAAGATCGGCTACAACCGCGCCGCGCGGCTGGTCGAGGACATGGAGAAGGCGGGCCTGGTCAGCTCTATGAGCTCCAGCGGCCAGCGCGACATTCTGGTGCCGGCGCGCGCCGAGTAGCGCCCATCAGCGCGCCCGCCAACAGCCACCACGGTTGTAGGCCGGTGCCTCAACTTTGCGATTCTTGACCTGGCGGTGCCGAACCTGGCGCCAGAATGCCGCTCTTATGCACATGCGCCAACTTTTTCAACACCATTCCTCCTTCGCGCGCCTGTCCGCTGCGGCGGCCGTGCTGGCCTTGAGTGCGCCCATGGCCTGGGCCGGTGGCCTCGACAGCCTGGCGCAGTTCGTCAAGGGCACGCGCTCGGGCAAGGCGGCGTTCACACAGGTCGTGACGGCGCCCGCCAAGGACGGCCAGGCGCCGCGCGCCAAGACGCAAAGCGGCACCTTCGAGTTCCAGCGCCCCGGCAAATTCCGCTTTGTCTACGCCAAGCCGTTCGAGCAGACCATCGTCGCCGATGGCAAGACGCTGTGGCTGCACGACGTCGATCTGAATCAGGTCACGGCGCGCCAGCAAGAGCAGGTGCTGGGCGCCACGCCCGCCGCCATCGTGGCCGCGGCGCCCGACCTGAAGGCGCTGGAGAAGGATTTCACCCTGACCGAAGAGCCGGACAGCGGCGGCCAGCAATGGGTCAAGGCGGTGCCGAAATCGCGTGACGGCCAGTTGCAAAGCATTCGCGTCGGCCTCAAGCCCGCCGCCGGCGGTGCGGAACTGGGCACGCTGGACATTCTGGACAGCTTTGGCCAGCGCTCGGTGCTGACGTTCAGCAATTTCGAGGTCAACGCCGCCATGCCGGCCAGCCACTTCCAGTTCACGCCTCCCAAGGGGGCGGATGTGCTGCGCAATTGATTTTTGAATCAAACAGGCCTCTGGCGCTTGATGCACAAGCGCGAGCAGCTATCAAATATGTAGTTTCAAAGTGGGTGGATGGCACGTGGGACGCGCGTTTCTAGAATGTGCCCATGGCCCGCCCCACCGCCGCTTCGCAAGACACCACTTCGCTGCACGTGCCCCTGGCTGAGCGCCTGCGCCCGCGCAGCCTGGGCGAAGTGGTCGGGCAGCAGCATTTGTTGGGCGAGGGCATGCCGCTGCGCATCGCTTTTGAATCCGGCCAGCCGCACAGCTGCATCCTGTGGGGACCGCCGGGCACCGGCAAGACCACCATCGCGCGGTTGATGTCCGATGCGTTCGACGCGCAGTTCATCCCCATCAGCGCGGTGCTGGGCGGCGTCAAGGACATCCGCGAAGCGGTGGAACTGGCGCAGAACGCGCGCGATGGCCTGAGCCCGCAGGCCACCATCGTCTTCGTCGACGAGGTGCACCGCTTCAACAAGAGCCAGCAGGATGCCTTCTTGCCGCACGTTGAAAGCGGCTTGTTCACCTTCATCGGCGCCACCACCGAGAACCCGTCGTTCGAGGTCAACTCGGCGCTGCTGTCACGCGCCGCCGTCTACGTGCTGCAGCCGTTGGCAGACGACGATTTAAGGCAAATTCTGGCCCGGGCGCAAGCGGGGCAAGCGCAACCAGCTATCGAAAGCGAAGCGGCCGAACGCTTGATCGCCTATGCCGACGGCGACGCGCGCCGCCTGCTGAACACGCTGGAGACACTGTTCGTCGCCGCCCGCGCCGAACGCATCGACACCATCACCGACGCCTGGCTGCTCAAGGTGCTGGGCGAGCGACTGCGCCGCTACGACAAGGGCGGCGAGCAGTTCTACGACACCATCAGCGCGCTGCACAAGTCGGTGCGCGGCTCGGATCCCGATGCGGCGCTGTACTGGTTCGCCCGCATGCTCGACGGCGGCGCCGACCCGCGCTACCTGGCGCGCCGCATGATCCGCATGGCCAGCGAAGACATCGGCCTGGCCGACCCGCGTGCGCTGCGCATCGCACTCGACGCGGCCGACGTCTACGAGCGCCTGGGCTCGCCCGAGGGCGAACTGGCGCTGGCCGAATGCGTGGTCTACCTGGCCGTGGCGCCCAAGAGCAACGCCGTCTACAAGGCCTTTGGCGCCGCGCGCGCCTTCGTCAAGCAAGACACCACGCGCCCCGTGCCGCTGCACCTGCGCAACGCGCCGACCCGGCTGATGAAGCAACTCGACTACGGTAAGGGCTACCGCTACGCGCACGATGAAGAAGGTGCGTTTGCCGCCGGCGAGCGTTATCTGCCGGACGGCATGGCGGCGCAGCAGTTCTATCAACCCGTGCCGCGCGGGCTGGAGATCAGGATCGGCGAAAAGCTCGATGAGTTGCGCCGACGCAACCAGGCGGCGGTCCGGGGCGGCGCCAACGAATCAGAAAGTACCTAGTACCTGAGCGGCGTGGACGCACGGACCGAACACAAGGGAAAACCCCGGTGCAGCCCTTTCTTGGCGGGGGTGTCCTCACCGCTAAAATCGTGCGCACCAAAACCCGCTCCAGACCACCTGGCGGGTTTTTTGCTAGGTGGATGAAGGCAGCGCCCACAAGGCGCGGCGGGATTCACTTTTACACGAGGCCGATCCGGCGACCACGGAGCCCGGCACAGGAGGAATTTGATGGACGTTTTGCTACAGCAGATCATCAACGGTCTGGTGCTGGGCAGCATGTATGCCTTGATCGCCCTGGGTTACACCATGGTCTACGGCATCATTCAACTGATCAACTTTGCGCACGGCGAAGTGCTGATGGTCGGGGCGCTCACCGCCTGGTCGGTCATCGGCATGATGCAGGCCAGTATGCCGGGCGCGCCGGGCTGGGCCATCTTGATCATGGCCATGCTGATCGCCTGCGTGGTCGCCGCCGCGCTCAACTTCGTGATCGAGAAAGTGGCCTACCGGCCGCTGCGCAACAGCCCGCGCCTGGCGCCCCTCATCACCGCCATCGGCATGTCGATCCTGCTGCAGACGCTGGCGATGATCATCTGGAAGCCCAACTACAAGCCCTTTCCCACGCTGCTGCCCAGCGCGCCTTTCAACATCGGCGGCGCCTTCATCACGCCGACGCAGATCATGATACTGTCCGTCACCGCGGTGTCGCTGGCGGTGCTGATGTGGCTGGTGCATTACACGAAGATCGGCCGCGCGATGCGCGCCACGGCCGAGAACCCGCGCGTGGCGGGCCTGATGGGCGTCAAGCCCGACGTGGTGATCTCGGCCACCTTCATCATCGGCGCCATTCTGGCGGCCATCGCCGGCGTGATGTACGCCAGCAACTACGGCACGGCGCAACACACCATGGGTTTCCTGCCGGGGCTGAAAGCCTTCACGGCGGCGGTGTTTGGCGGCATCGGCAACCTGGGCGGCGCGGTGCTGGGTGGCATCCTGCTGGGGCTGATCGAAGCCATCGGCTCGGGCTACATCGGCCAGCTCACCGGCGGCCTGCTGGGCAGCCACTACACCGACATCTTCGCCTTCATCGTGCTGATCATCGTGCTCACATTGCGGCCTTCCGGCCTGCTGGGCGAGCGCGTGGCGGACAGGGCATGAACACCCCCCTGAGTCGCCTGCGGCGCCTTCCCCCGTCTGCGGTGCGAGGGGGGACAACGCCAGTGCCCGGCGCAGGTCCGGGCACGGCGTTCGCTGGCATGGCCGGCTCCGCGGCCCTTGGTGCGCTGCCGCGCACGCACATCGGATCACTCTCATGAGCCAAAAGAACAAGATCATCGTCTTCGCCCTGTGCGGCATCGCGCTGCTGGTGCTGCCGCTGGTGCTGCAGCAGTTCGGCAACGCCTGGGTGCGCATCGTCGACATCGCGTTGCTGTACGTGATGCTGGCCCTGGGCCTGAACATCGTGGTCGGCTACGCGGGCCTGCTCGACTTGGGCTACGTGGCCTTCTTTGCCGTCGGCGCCTACCTGTACGGGTTGCTGGCCTCGCCGCACCTGACCAGCACTTTTGCCGCCATCGGCGCGGCGTTCCCCAACGGGTTTCACACCTCGCTCTGGTTGGTGATTCCGCTGGCACTGGGGCTGGCCACCATCACCGGCGTGCTGCTGGGCATTCCAGTGCTCAAGCTGCGCGGCGACTACCTGGCCATCGTCACGCTGGGCTTCGGCGAGATCATTCGCATCTTCCTGAACAACCTGGACCATCCCTACAACATCACCAACGGCCCCAAGGGCATCAACCAGATCGACTCGGTGAAGATTTTCGGGCTGGATCTGGGGCGGCCGCTGACCATTGGCGGGTACGAGATCGCGTCGGTCACGCTGTACTACTACCTGTTCCTGGCGCTGGTGATCTTCACCGTCATCATCTGCCAGCGCTTGCAGGATTCGCGCATCGGCCGCGCCTGGATGGCCATCCGCGAAGACGAGATCGCCGCCAAGGCCATGGGCATCAACACCCGCAACATGAAGCTGCTGGCCTTTGGCATGGGCGCCTCGTTCGGCGGCGTGTCGGGCTCGATGTTTGCGGCCTTCCAGGGCTTCGTTTCGCCGGAATCGTTCAGCCTGATGGAGTCCGTGATGATCGTCGCCATGGTGGTGCTGGGCGGCATTGGCCACCTGCCGGGCGTGATTCTGGGCGCCGTGCTGCTGGCGGCGCTGCCCGAGGTGCTGCGCTACGTGGCCGGGCCGCTGCAGGCCATGACCGATGGCCGGCTCGATTCGGCCATCCTGCGTCAGTTGCTGATTGCGCTGGCCATGATCATCGTCATGCTGCTGCGCCCGCGCGGCCTGTGGCCATCGCCCGAGCACGGCAAGGGCCGCGTGCCTGGGGGCGCCAACAAGATCACCCCGACCACGGCGCAGCAAAACCCGCCAGGCGTGGACTTTCCCGCCGACGCCGTTCCGGGCAACACCGAGCGCCGTCAGTATCCGATCAACCCTTGAGTGCAGGACAGCAGCATGAGCACAGAAGACACCGTCCTCAAGGTTGAAGGCGTCTCCAAGCGATTCGGGGGCCTGCAGGCCCTGTCGGACGTCGGCATCACCATCCGGCGTGG
This sequence comes from Ottowia sp., assembly GCA_018060485.1. Classification (GTDB taxonomy): domain Bacteria; phylum Pseudomonadota; class Gammaproteobacteria; order Burkholderiales; family Burkholderiaceae_C; genus Ottowia. The sequence goes on from JAGOVZ010000076.1 coordinate 9,738, forward strand.
CCAAGTCTATGGCCTGATTGGCCCCAACGGCGCCGGCAAGACGACTTTCTTCAACGTCATCACAGGCCTGTACACGCCCGACAGCGGCAGCTTCGAGCTGGCCGGGCAACCCTACAAGCCGCAGGCTGTGCACCAGGTCGCCAAGGCCGGCATCGCGCGCACGTTCCAGAACATCAGGCTGTTTGCCGAGATGACCGCGCTGGAGAACGTGATGGTCGGCCGCCACGTGCGCACCCGCTCGGGGCTGTTCGGCGCCATCTTCCGCACCGGCGGCTTCAAGGCCGAGGAAGACGCGATCGCCGAGCGCGCACAGCAATTGCTCGACTACGTGGGCATTGGCAAGTACGCCAATTTCCGCTCGCGCACGCTGTCCTACGGCGACCAGCGCCGGCTGGAGATTGCCCGCGCGCTGGCCACCGACCCGCAGCTGATCGCGCTGGACGAACCGGCCGCCGGCATGAACGCCACCGAGAAGGTGCAGCTGCGCGAGCTGATCGACCGCATCCGCAAGGACAACCGCACCATCCTGCTGATCGAGCACGACGTGAAGCTGGTGATGGGCCTGTGCGACCGCGTGACGGTGCTCGACTACGGCAAGCAGATTGCCGAGGGCACCCCGGCGGAAGTGCAGAAGAACGAAAAAGTGATTGAAGCCTATCTGGGCACGGGAGGCCACTGACATGGCGCAGACTCTGTTGAAAGTCAGCGGCCTGCAGGTCGCCTACGGCGGTATTCAGGCCGTCAAGGGTGTGGATTTCGAGGTGCGCGAGGGCGAGCTGGTGTCGCTGATCGGCTCCAACGGCGCCGGCAAGACCACCACCATGAAGGCCATCACCGGCACGCTGCCGCTGGCCGGCGGCAGCATCGAATACCTGGGCAAGTCGATCAAGGGTCAGGGCCCGTGGGATTTGGTCAAGCAAGGCCTGGCCATGGTGCCGGAGGGTCGTGGCGTGTTCGCGCGCATGACCATCACCGAAAACCTGCTCATGGGCGCCTACATCCGCAACGACAAACCCGGCATCGCCGAGGATGTGGAGAAGATCTTCACCATCTTCCCGCGCCTGCGCGAGCGCAAGGACCAGCTCGCCGGCACCATGTCGGGCGGTGAGCAGCAAATGCTGGCCATGGGCCGCGCGCTGATGAGCCGACCCAAGCTGCTGCTGCTCGATGAACCATCGATGGGCCTGTCGCCCATCATGGTCGACAAGGTGTTCGAGGTGGTGCGCGACGTGTACGCGCAGGGCGTCACCATCCTGCTGGTCGAGCAGAACGCCAGCCGCGCGCTGGC
>JAGOVZ010000258.1 GCA_018060485.1 Ottowia sp.
GGGCGCGCGGCTCAGGCCTTGCCCGCGTTCTGGCCGAGGGCGATCTTCAGCAGATCGGCCACCGTGTTGGCGCCCAGCTTTTCCATGATGTTGGCGCGGTGCGCTTCCACCGTCTTGATGCTGATGCCCAGATCGTCGGCGATCTGCTTGTTCAAGCGGCCGGCGACGATGCGCTCGAGCACCTGCGCCTCGCGGCCCGTCAGCTTGGACAGCAAGGCGTCCCGGCTGGCGGCTTGCTGGTGCTCGGCAAAGTTGGCGCGCGCCTGCTCCAGCATGCGCTCGACCAGCGGCACCAGTTGCTGTTCGTTGAAGGGCTTCTGGATGAAATCCAGGGCGCCTTTTTTCATGGTGTCGACGGCCAGCGGCACGTCGCCGTGGCCGGTGATGAAGGCGATGGGCAGGGGCGAATTGCGCTCGATCAGGCGGTCTTGCAGCTCCAGCCCGCTCATGCCGTCCATGCGGATGTCGACGATCAGGCAGGCCACTTCGCGCGGGTCGTAGCGGGCCAGGAAAACCTCGGACGATTCGAAGCTGCGCACGCGGAAATCCTGGCCTTCGAGCAGCCATTGCACCGAATCGCGCACCGCCTCGTCGTCGTCGACCACGTACACCGTGCCGCGCTTCGGAATCAGACTCATGCCATTGCCTTGGAGGGGTTGTCGGACGGACTCGCGCCCTGAACCGGGCCGGCCGGAATCCAGAAACTGAAGCGGCAGCCCACGACTTGGCCGGCATTGTAGAGGTTCTCGGCCTGTATCCGGCCCTGGTGCGACTCGACGATGGAGCGGCACAGATTGAGGCCGATGCCCAGGCCGTCGTTCTTGGTGGAGAAGAAGGCTTCGTACAGCCGGTCGAGCGCCTCGGGGGACAGGCCGCGCCCGCTGTCGGTGACGCTGAACTGCACGGTGGCCTGGTGTTCGATGTCGCGCTGCGTCACGCGCACCTCGACCAGCCGGTTGCTGGTGGCGCGCTTGGCCGCGTCCACCGATTCGGCGCCGTTCTTGATCAGGTTGATCAGCACCTGCTCGATCAGGATCGGGTCGACGTGCAGCGCCGGCAACTGCGGCGCCACGTGGTGCGTCAGCCGCACCTGGCGGCGGCGCAGGTCGATCTCGGCCAACTCGACCACCTGCTCGACCATGGTCGGCACCTCGGACCACTGGCGGCGCGGCTCGCTGCGCTTGACGAAGCTGCGGATGTGCTGCACCACCTGGCCGGCGCGCTGCGCCTGGCGCGCGGTCTTGTCGAGCGCGCCCAGCAGATCGTCCTGCCCGATGCTGCCGCCCTTGATGCGCGAAATCATGCCGGTGCAGTAGTTGCTGATGGCCGTCAGCGGCTGGTTCAGCTCGTGCGCCACGCTGGAGGCCATCTCGCCCATGGTGATCAAACGGCTGGCGGTTTGCGCGCGTTCGGCCTGCGCGGCGGCCAGCTCCTGCGCCTGGTGGCGCGCGGTGATGTCGGTGGCAATCACCATTTGGGCCAGGCGGCCATCGACCCAGTTCAGGTAGCGCGAGCGCACTTCGAGCCACTTGCCCAGCGGCTCGACGTACACCTCGGCGCGCTCGGCGAGCGGGGCGGACGCGATGCTGTCCAGCGGCAGTCCGGCAAAGGCGTCAACGGCGTCCAGGCTTTCCTCGGACAGCTGCGTCTCGGGCGTGCCGGCGCGCATCACCAGCTTGAGGTGCCCTTCGGTGGTGCCGCCAAACCACTGGCGGTACAGCTTGTTGGCGAACAGCAGTTCCGCGCTGCCCAGCGGCGCTACTGAAACAGAAGCATCCAGCGCTTCCAGGACGGTCGTGAAGCGCTCATACGATGCTGAAAGCTGGCGCCGCACGCGGTTCGGTTCGGTGATGTCGGTCATCGACGCCATCCAGCCGGTCTGCTTGCCCACGGCATCGATCAGCGGCGACACGTACAGTCGCGCATCGAACAGCGAGCCGTCCTTGCGCTTGACGCGCATCTGAAAGCCGGCCGGGTCGGCCAGGCCCCCCAGCTCGTCCACCAGCCGCGCCGCCAGCTCGTCGCGGTCTTCCAGCGGCCAGTACGAGAAGGGCTCGGACTGGCCAATCAACTCGTCCTCGCTCCAGCCGGTCATCTGGCAGAACGCGGGGTTGACGTAGATGATGTGGCCTTGCAGGTCGAGCGCGCGCATGCCGGTCAGCATGGAGTTTTCCATTGCGCGGCGAAAGGTCGTTTCGGCCAGCAGTGCCTGCTGTGCCTGCTGTCGGCGCTGCGACTGGCGCCAGTTGGCGATCAGCATCCAGGTGGTCATGGCGGCCAGCACCGCCACCAGCCAGAACAGCGTGCCGCCCACCACGCCCTGCGAGGTGCGCCAGGCCTGCGCCCGCAGCACCAGGCCATTGCCGACCAATGACACGGGAATGTCGAATTCGTTCACCTTGCCGGTCCACGGCAGCCGCTCTGAAAAACCAGGGCGATCGGGAATGGTCTGGCCGGCCAGCAGCTTGCCCTTGGCGTCCATCAGCGCGACGGCGTACTTGGCCAGCACGTCGGACGGCACGCCGTAGCGCAGCAGCCCTTCGACCGAGTACTCGGCCAGCAGCTCGCCGCCGAACTGCGCGCGCGGCGTGATCGGCACGTGCAGGTAAAGCACCGGCTCGGCCCCTTCGGCGGCCAGCGGCTGCGCGTAGACGGGCTGGCGCAGATCGCGCGCCAGGCTGTAGCCGTCTTCCACCTCGCCGGGCTTGACCTTGCCATCGGCCGCCCACTCGCGCAGCGGCGATACGCTGGGCGACGACTGCGTGGCGCGCAGGCGTTTCTGGCCGTCGATCCAGCTGAGCGCCATCAGCTCCGGGTACTGCGACACCAGCGATTCGGCACGGATGTCGAACTGCAGCGTGCTCATCTCGCGGTCGGCCATGTCGCGCGCCAGGCGCATCAGCTGCTCTTGCCGCTCCAGCAGACGCAGGCGCAGGCGCTGCTGGCTGTATTCGACGTCGCGTTTGACGGCCTCCTGCTCGCGCCGCACTTCCTCGACGCGCAGGTACCAGAAGGCGAGCACGATGGCCGCCAGAAACAGCAGCACCGCCGCCAGCGGCGCCAGGTGCGTGATCCGATCCTGGCCGCGAAACGGCCGCTGCCACCACGGCAGGGGCGGACCGGAATCAAGCAGGGTGGCAAGGCTGTCGGACTGCATGGACGTCCAGTGTAGTGGCAGGGCGGTTCGCAGCCGACGGCTCAACGGCCCCGCAAGGCTTCGGTAAACCGATTAAATTTCATATCATGAATACGTAGTTCTCCATTTGAAAAATCAAAAGCTTCGTGAGATGATGCTGGATTCGTTCACAATAACTTTCATTCGCTGACCCAAAAGAGGAGACAA
>JAGOVZ010000259.1 GCA_018060485.1 Ottowia sp.
GCACGCCGAGCGCAAACGGCAGGCTGGCCACGCCCAGCACGGTCGACAGGGTGACCAACCCGGCGACGTACGGCCCGTTGTAGCCCATGCGCGCGGCCAGCACGTAGCAGCTCGATGCGGTGGGCAGCGCGGCGAAGGTGAGCAGGATGGTGGTCTCGGCCGCGCCCAGGCGGAAGGCGCGCGCCAGCAGCCAGGCGATGACGGGCGACAGCAGGTGCCGGATGGTCAGCACGCTTGCGCCCAGCAGCTTGCCGCGCGCCAGGCTCTGGAACTGCATGCCCGCGCCGGCGGCCATCAGCCCCAGCGCGATCGAGGCCGCGCCGATGCGCGTGACCGTGGGCGCCAGGAATTCGGGGATCGAAAAACCCAGCAGATTGGCCACCAGCCCCGACGCGGTGGCGATGATGAGCGGGTTGCGCACGATCTCGCCCATGAAGCCGCGCTGCGCGTGCCGCGTCATCGGCCACACGGCGCCCACGTTGAACAGTGGCACGCACACGCCGATCAGCACCGCGATCAGCTGCAGGCCTTGCGCGCCCAGCAGCCGCTCGGCCAGCGCCAGGCCGATGAAGGAGTTGAAGCGGAAGGCGACCTGCGCGCTGGCCGCGTGGTCGCGCCGGTCGATCCAGCGGCCCAGCAGCGGCACATGGGGCAGCGCATAGGCCAGCGCGATGCCGGTGATGCCCAGCGCCAGGCCGGCGCCCATCAGGCCCGAGGCGGCCTGCAGATCCAGCGGCGTGCGCACGATGGACTGGAACAGCAGCACCGGGAACAGGAAGTAATACACCAGCCCCTCCACCGCCTGCCACACCGGCCGGTTGAGCGCCGTGTGCCGGCACAGCAGGTAGCCGATGACGATCAGCGAGAAATCGGGGAAGAGAAGCTGGGCGTAGTACACGCGGGTGACGGGCTGGCTGGGCCGCGGGTGCGGCGAGGAAGGGCGCGCTGCGCCCGGGCGCGGCGATTATGGGGGATGGCAAGGTCTGGCGCGGGCGGGAGGCGGGCCGTTAAGCGCGGTTTCATACGGGTTTGGCGTTCAAGGCAAAGACCAATGACCGCGCCTGGCGCCGCATGACGAATGACCAAGGCGCCATTTGTCATTGAAGCGCAGCGAAGTCATTCGTCATTCGTCATTTCTTGAAAGCGGGTTCGTATCAACGCCCCGGCCGGCCAAAACAGGCGATAGCCATTTGGCGCCACACGGCAGTTTGAAAAAAATAGCTGCTTGCGCCCGTTATTCAGGCGCTGAAGGCGTTTTTGACCATGCAAAAAACAGGCAAGGTCCCCCCTTTATCTTGCTTGAACCCGCACCGGGGCCGCCCGCGGGCGCCCCGTGCCGCGCCGCTCAGCCGCCCACGGGCGTGTTCAGGTAGATCGGGCCGCCGGGGCCGACCGGCCAGCCGAGCCAGAACCACACCAGCAGGAAGATCGTCCAGCACACGCCGATGGCGATGGAGTAGGGCAGCAGCGCGGCGATCAGCGTGCCGATGCCCATCTTCCTGTCGTACTTCTGCGCCAGCCCCAGCACCAGCGGAAAGTACGGCAGCATCGGCGTGATGGGGTTGGTGATGGAATCGCCCACGCGGTAGATCATCTGCGTGAACGCCGGGTGAAAGCCCAGCAGCATCATCATGGGCACGAAGATCGGCGCCAGGATGGCCCACTTGGCCGAGGCGCTGCCGATGAAGATGTTGACGATGGACGACAGGATGACCACGCCGACGATCAGCACCATGCCGTGCTGGTTCTGCAGCAGTTCGGCGCCCTTCACCGCGATGATGGTGCCCAGGTTGCTCCAGTTGAAGAAGGCCAGCATCTGCGCGGCGAAGAACACGATGACGATGAAGCCGCCCATCGACGCCATCGAACTGGTCATCATCCCCGCCAGGTCGCCGCCGCTCCTGATCTTGCCGGCCACCAGGCCGTACACCAGCCCCGGCACGAAGAAGAACAGCGTGATGATCAGGCCGATGCCGTTCATCAGTGGCGAATCCTGGATCAGGCTGCCGGTGGTGGCGTTGCGCAGCAGGCCGTTGGACGGAGTGCTGAGCGCCAGCAGCACGCCCACCACCGCCAGCAGCGACCAGTTGGCCGCGCGCAGCGCCTTGATCTCCTGCGGCGTCAGCGCGGCCTGCTCTTGCGACACGAACTCGGGGTTGTCGTAACGCCCCAGGCGCGGGATGCCCACTCGCGTGGCCACCACCCACACCACGGCCGTCAGCATGAAGGTGGAGGCGGCGACGAAGTAGTAGTTCATCGCCGTGTTGGTCTCCACGCTCGGGTCGACCAGCGCCGCCGCCGGTGCGGTGAAGGCCAGCACCAGCGCGTCCGACATGCCCAGGATCAGGTTGGCCGCAAAGCCCCCCAGCGCCGCCGCATACGCCATGGCCACGCCCGCCACCGGGTGCAGCCCCAGCCGCAGAAACACCATGGCCGCCAGCGGCGGCAGCACGATGGGCGCCGCATCGCCCGCCACGTTGCCCAGCACGGCGGTGAAGATGATCACCGGGATGATGAAAGCCTGCGGCGCGCGTTCGATCACACGGCGCATGGCCACTTCGAAGTAGCCCGTCTTCTCGGCCACGCCGATGCCCAGCATCACCACCAGCACCAGGCCCAGCGCCGGGAAGGCACCGAAGTTCTTCACCGCCTCCGACAGGATGCGGCGCAGCCCGTCGGCGCTGAGCAGGTTGACCGCAGCCACCGTCTTGCCCGTGGCCGGGTTGGTGACCGACACGCCCGCCGCCGCCGCCAGCCACGAGGCGATCAATACCAGCGCGCAGATGGCGATGAAGATCATCACCGGATCGGGCAGCTTGTTGCCGATCTTCTCGACGCCGTCGAGAAAGCGGTCCACCAGGGTGCGGCGCGGTGCCGGGGCGGTCGGAGTGGTCATGAAAGCTCTCTTCTTGTTGATTCGATGGCCCACGCGGGCTAGGGAAATCCCCGTCGCTCCAGGTCGTGAACCGACGTTGGATGTGTGTATTCTTGCTGATTCACCACCTCAGCCGCATTGCACGGAATCAAGAGGTTCATTCAATTTCTCAGGAGTTTTGCCCTTATGCAACGTCGCCACGTGATCGCATTGGCTGCCGCCGTCGCCAGCCTGACAGCCGGCACCGCCTTTGCCCAGGCCTATCCCAACAAGCCGATTCGCCTGATCGTGCCCTTCGCTGCCGGCGGCACCACCGATATCATCGCGCGCGTGATCTCCGAGCCGCTGGGCAAGGCGCTGGGCCAAACCGTGGTGGTCGACAACAAGGGCGGCGCCGGCGGTGCCATTGGCGCCACCGAGGCCGCGCGCGCCGCGCCCGATGGCTACACGCTGAGCGTGGCCAC
>JAGOVZ010000260.1 GCA_018060485.1 Ottowia sp.
ACGCCCGCTACCCGCTGGCCATGATCTCGCCGCCCGCGCGCAACTTTCTCAACAGCAGCTTCGTCAACGTGCAAAGCCTGCGCAGCATCGAGGGCGAGCCGCTGCTGGAAATCCACCCCGACGACGCCGCGCCGCGCGGCATCACGAGCGGCGCGCTGGTCGAGGTGTTCAACGACCGCGGCCGCTACCACTGCAAAGCCAAGGTCAGCGAGCGCGCCCGCCCCGGCGTGGTCAACGGCCTGGGCATCTGGTGGCGCAAGCTGGGTCCGCGCGGCACCAACGTCAACGAGCTGACCAGCCAGCAGCTCACCGACATGGGCCGCGGGCCGACGTTTTACGACTGCGCGGTTCAGGTGGCGCCCGCCGTGTCGCCCGGCGCATGACGCGACTTTTCAAAGTCGTCCTTCTGCTGATTGCGCTGACGGCCTTGGGCGCTTGCACCCCCATCGCCTACTACGCCCAATCGGCTCAGGGCCACCTGGCGCTGATGTATGCCGCGCGCCCCATCGACGAGGTGCTGGCCGACCCCGCCACGCCGGCCGACTTGAAGCCCCGTCTGGAACTGGCGCGCCGCATCCGCGCCTTCGCGGTGACCGATCTGGCGCTGCCCGACAACGCCAGCTACCACCGCTACAGCGACCTGAAGCGCCGCGCCGCGGTGTGGAACGTGGCCGCCGCGCCGCCCGATTCACTGACGCTCAAGCGCTGGTGCTTTCCGGTCGTCGGCTGCGTCGGCTATCGCGGCTACTACGACGAGGCGGCGGCCAAGGCGCTGGCCGCGCAGCTTGAAAAGGACGAGGGGCTGGAGGTGCGCGTCTACGGCATCCCGGCCTATTCGACGCTCGGCTGGATGAACTGGGCCGGCGGCGATCCGCTCTTGTCCACCTTCATCCGCTACCCCGAGGGTGAGCTGGCGCGCATGATTTTTCACGAGCTGTCGCACCAGGTGGTGTACGTGGACGACGACACCACGTTCAACGAGTCGTACGCGACGGCCGTGGAGCGCCTCGGCGTGGCGCAGTGGCTGAAGACCGAGGCCAGCGCGGCCGCGCGGCAGGAATACGAACGCTTCGACGCGCGCCGCCGCGACTTCCGCCAGCTCAGCCGCGACACGCGCGCCGAGCTGGAAGAGGTCTACAAGAAAAAACCGGCATCAGCGCTTTCAGGACAAGCGCGAGCAGCTACCAAATCAGAAGCAATGGCGCGCTTTCGCCAACGCTATGCCGAGCTGAAAGCGCGCTGGGCGGCAGAAGGCGCGCCGTTCGACGGCTACGACCCCTGGGTGGCCGAGGCCAACAACGCCTTCTTCGGCATTCAGGCGGCGTACGACGAATTGGTGCCCGGCTTTGAGGCGCTGTTTGAGCGCGAAGACCGCGACTGGCCGCGCTTTCATGCCGCGGTGCGCGAACTGGCGCGCGCACCGATGGCCGAGCGACAGGCGCAGCTCAAGGCGCTGGCGGGCACGGCGGTGGAACTTCAAAAACAGTAGCTGCTCGCGCTTTTCTGGCAAGCGCTGGCGGCCTGTTCGGCTTGACGCTAGAACCGAAAATAATCCAACCCGTTCGTCCTGAGCCCGTCGAAGGCCTGGGTGCACGAGGCCAAGGCTTCGACAAGCTCAACCCGAACGGGTGCAGGTTCGTCGGACCATGGAAGCGTCCAGTTGTCAAAAATCAGCCGCGCAGCTCGGCGATCAGGTCGATGTACTGCTGCATCGCCTCGTCGTTGGTGGTGCCTTCAAGCTTCTTCCAAGCGTCCCACTTGGCGCGCGCCACGATGTCGGCAAAGCCGGGTTTGGCTTCTTCGTTATCGCCTTCGGTGGCCTGCTTGTAGAGCGAATAGATCTTCAACAGCGTCACGTTGTCGGGCCGCTCGCTGAGCGTCTTGGAGTTGGCGACGGCGTCGTCGAAGCGGGCTTTCAGGTCGGACATGCGGATTTCCTCGGCAAAAAAGGGCCCATGTTAGACGCTGCTGCCAGCCGCCGACGCGGCACCGGCGGGGCTACACGTCGAGCCGCGCCAGTTCGATCCACAAGCGCTCGACGGCGTCGCGCGCCGTGAGCTGAGCGGCGCGCTCGTGCAGGCGCGTGGCCTCGGCCAGGCGCGCCTCGCCCTCGAGCCGCAGCCGCGCGCTGGCGCATTCCTGCAGCACGGCGGGCGAATCGGGCGCCAGCCGCTCGGCCTGGCGCAGGTGCGCGAGGGCGCTGTCGGCGCGCGCGCCATAGGTGATCGCGGCGACCAGCGGGCCGACCTTGTCGATCACCGCGGCCTGAAAGCCGCCCAGCGCCGCGTGCGCGCCGGCGTGTTCGGGCGCCAGCGCCAGCGCGGTTTCAAGCGCATGGCGCACCTGCGTCCCCAGCCCCTGCGCCAGCGCGCGCGCGACGTGGATGCCTTCGGCATAGCGCGCCAGCGCGTAACCCTGCCAATACCACGCGTTGGCCGCGCGCGGCCGCAGGGCGGCGTGCGCGCAGGCGCGGGCATGCACGTCCTTGAACAGATCGAGCCGGCGGCGCTCCTGCGGCTCGAGCAGCGTGGCTTGCACTGCCGTGGCGTGGTTGACCAGCGACAAGCCCTCGACGCCTGCGCCCAGCCCGGCGGCGGCGGCTTGCTCGAAGCGGCCGCCGTGCAGCAGCGCCCAGCCGGCTTGCAGGGCCGCATCGGGCGGCAGTGGCTCGCCATCGGCGCGGTGCAAGTCGGCCCATTGCGCGCGCACCGCGTCGGCGTCGAAGCGGTAGTCGGCGGCAAAGGGGCAGGGCGTCCAGGCGTTCATGGGGCCAGCGGGTCGGCGCTGGGCGGGCGATAGGCCGCAATCAGCGTCTGCAGGTGCGCGCGCGGCGCGGCGTCAAGGTGCGGCGCCAGCAGGCCGAGCACGTGGTAGGCGCCGCGCAGCAGCGCGTCTTGCGCGTTCTCGGGCTCCAGCGCGCTGCGCGGTTGCAGCACGTATTCGTAGCTCAGCCAGTAGGTCAGCAGCACCACCATGTTGGCCGCCACGGCGTCGCGTTGGGCGCTTTCGTCGCTGCCCGGCGCAGGCGCAGGGCTGGGCTGCAAGGTGTCGAGCAGTCCGCGCAAAGCGCCGCGCTGACGCAGCAGGATGGGCGGAAACTGCGTCTCCAGCCGGCGGTTGCGCGACAGCAGGTGGTTGAGGTCGCGGTACAGAAAGCGGTACTGCCAAATCAACTCAAACAGCGTGTGCAGGAAGAACCAGGCGTCCTCGACATCCTGTACCTCGTCGCCCGCCGCCAGCAACTGGTGCATGCGGCCCTCGAAGTGGTCGAACAAGGTGTTGACCAGTTCGTCCTTCGAGGGAAAGTGGTAGTACAGGTTGCCGGGGCTGATGCGCAG
>JAGOVZ010000077.1 GCA_018060485.1 Ottowia sp.
CGATCGAGCGGCCGACCACCAAATTTGTCGCACATCGCTTCCGTCCGGAGGCCGCGCGAATGAGCGAAGCACGAGGGGCCCCGCGCAGCGGGGATCGGGCCGCGAATGCGATCGTGCGGCCGACCACCCGACCGGTCGAACCCATCCGGCCTGAAGGAGGCCGCTGAGGAGCACTCATGACGCCGGAACCCCTGCCCCTCTGGATCGAAGCCATCGTCGCCGCGCTGCTGGTGTGCAGCGCGGTGTTCGTGCTGGCCGCCGCATGGGGGCTGGTGCGGCTGAAGGATTTCTTTCAGCGCATGCACCCGCCGGCGCTGGTGTTCGTGTGGGGCTCGTGGTGCGTCAGCCTGGCGTCGATCATCTACTTCTCGGCCCTGGCCCACGGGCCGGAATTGCACGTGTGGCTGATCATCATCCTGCTTTCGATCACGGTGCCGATCACCACCGCGCTGCTGGCGCGCGCGGCGCTGTTCCGCGGCCGCCAGGCCGGCCAGCAGCTGCCACCCGCGCTGCAGCCGCGAAACGCCTCGCCCGCCAGCGCACCACCGCCCACGCGGTCGTCTGAAGAAAAATAAGCCTCCAGCGCTTGTCCAGCAAGCGCGGTCAGCTATATTTTCAGAAGCAAGACGGTTGATGGCCGCACGCCATCAACCCGGCCGCGCCATCTTGCAGCTGTGCGGCATGGCCGCGCTGTCGGGCTCGATCTGGCGCACCACGCGAAAGCCATAACCCGAGCCTTCGACATCGAACGGCACGCCGGGCGTGCCCTGGCGCTCCATCACGCCCACGGCCAGCTGCTGCTGAAACTGGTGATCGGCCGCGCGCATGCGCCCGCGCTGGCCGGCCAGCGTGACGTCGGCGCGCTCCAGCTGGCGCGCCACCTGCAGCGGGTCGCTGCCGCCCGCGCGCTCGATGGCCTGCGCCAGCGCCTCGATCATCAGCTGCATGCGCATGTGGACGTAGTCCTCCTGCGGCCGCGGGAAGCGCTCGCGGAAGCTGCGGTAAAACGCCGCGCTTTCAGGCGTCGGCACGTTGGGCAGCCAGTCGGCCACCGCCACCACCTTGCCCACGCCCGCCTCGCCGATGGCCGCCGGCGCGCCCAGCGCGTTGCCGTAGAAGGTGTAGAAGCGGCCGCCAAAGCCGGCGTCGCGCGCGGCCTTGACCAGCAGCGTCAAATCGTTGCCCCAGTTGCCCGTCAGCACCGCCTGCGCGCCCGAGGCCTTGATCTTGGCCGCGTAGGGCATGAAGTCCTTCACGCGGCCGATGGGGTGCAGTTCTTCGCCCACGATAGCCACGTCGGGCCGCTGCTCGGCCAACTGGCGCCGCGCCTCGCGCAACACCGCCTGGCCAAAGCTGTAGTCCTGGCCGATCAGGTACATGCCCTTGAGCTGCGCGTCGTGCTGGATCAACTGCATCAGCGCCGCCATGCGCATGTCGGCGTGCGCGTCGAAGCGAAAGTGCCAAAAGCTGCACAGCTCGTTGGTCAGGATCGGATCGACCGCCGAATAGTTGAGGAACACCACGCGCTGCTCGGGCGCGCGCTGGTTGTGCTTATTGATGGCGTCGATCAGCGCCGCGGCCACCGACGAGCTGTTGCCCTGCAGCACAAACTGCGCGCCGCCATCGACCGCCGCGCGCAGCATCGACAGCGATTCTTCGACCTGCCCCTTGTTGTCGAAACGGTCGAGCTGCAGCAGCCGGCGCCCGCGCGCCGTGGCCACGCCGCCGCGCGCGTTGACGCGCTCGATCGCCCACGCCAGGTTGCGGTACACCGCCTCGCCCGTGTTGGCGAACGGGCCCGAGAGCGACTCGATCAGCGCCAGCTTCACGGGCCCGGCGTCGGCGCCCTGGGCACGCGCACCCAGCGACGCCGTGGCCAGACCTGCCAGCAGACTGCGCAGCAAGGCGCGACGAACGGAAGAAGCCATCAATTACTCCTGAAAATAGAGCTGCTCGCGCATGCTGGGCTTGCGCCGGAGCCGAAAAAGATTGAAAAATCAGGACGCTGCCGCCGGCACCGCCTCGGGCGCGACGGAGCGGTCCAGGTACTGGCCGAGCAGTTCAAAAAAGCGCTGATACAGCGTGGCGTCGTCCACCGTCTCGCTCGACACCTTGACCATCGAATCGAGGCTGCCCTCGACCGGCAGCGACAGCGAGCCGATGCCGCCCACGCCCAGCGACGCCGACTCCTTGACCTTGCGCACCACGTACTGCTCCTTCAGTCCGCTGGCAAAGGCCACGGTGGAGTCGGCATCGCCGCTTTCACGCGCGCAGACGACGCGAAATTCAAGCTGCACGTGGTGTTCGGCGCGCGGCTGAAAGTACTTGCGCGCGATCACCTTGTCGGCCGTGGCGTCGGTCACGATGTAGCCCTGGCTCAGCAACGCGCGGCGCGCCGCCTCGCAGGTGCGCGCCGGTGGCGCCACGTAGTGACGCACGAAGGTGTCGGCGTTGAAGGCTTCCAGCTGGTAGTCGCCCAGCGGCACGGGAGAGCTGGCCAGGCCGGCACAGCCCGCCAGCAGCAGCGACGCCGCCAGTGGCAGCAGGCGTCGCGACAAAACGAAAAAATCCATCCGGTGAAAAACACTTCCAAAAACAGCGCACGATGGTAACGCGCCCGCGTGACGGCGCGGTCATGGGGCGCACGGCCTTGATTTCAAGCGCCGGCCGCGCTCATTTATGTGACGCCGGCAGCGCTTGAAATGGCGCCGGCCATGCGCAACTGAGGCATCAAGCGACGGTGGCCAACCCGGCCCGCCGCCCATCATCTACCCCAAAGGAGCACCGCATGATCTTTACCGCCACCACCCCCGCCAGCCGCCGCTCGGTCTACGGCCCCGCCCTCCGCTCGCTCGACCGCTTTCTGGACGACGCGCTGACCGTCGCCCGCCAGGGCGCCACGCAGTTCAAGGACGAGGGGGCGCACTGGTCGCTCAGCATCGACGTGCCGGGCGTTGCGCGCGAGCAGTTGAGCATTGCCATCGAAGGCCAGACCGTGAAGATCGAGACCGTGGAAGGCGCGCCGCGCCAGTACAAGAAGGTCTACGAGTTCGAGCAGGAAATCGACGCCGCCGCGAGCCAGGCCAAGCTGGAACTGGGCGTGCTGACGTTGACGCTGGCCAAGCTGCAACCGGCGAGCAAGGCGACCACGCTGCCGATCAACTGATCCGGGCTTGACCATGACGGGCGCTGACGCGCCCTTGACCTCGGCCTGCGGGCCTCGATGGCGGCCCCTCCGGCGCCATGATTTTCATGCGCCCGCAGTGCGAGTCATTGAAGGCCGCAGGCCGAAGTCATGCGCCGAGGGCGCAGTCATGCCACTTCAATTTTCCAGAGCGGCCAACTGATCCAGCGGCCAGCGCGGCTTGACGTCAAAGGCGTAGTCGCGGTTGGGCGCTTCAACGCCAGCCTGCAGTCGCATGGCGGCGGCCAGCGCGATCATGGCGCCGTTGTCGGTGCACAGCGCCAGTTCGGGGTAGTGCACCCGGGCGCCGCGTGCGGCGCAGGCGGCGTTCAGCTGCTCGCGCAGCGCCGCGTTGGCGCCCACGCCGCCGGCCACCACCAGGCGATTCAGCCCGGTCTGCGCCAGCGCCTTGAGCGACTTTTTCACCAGCACCTCGACGATGGCCGCCTGCGTGCTGGCCGCCAGGTCGGCGCGCTGCTGCTCGCAGGGCGAGCCTTCGAACTTGCGCGCCTGCGTCAACACCGCCGTCTTCAGGCCGGCAAACGAAAAGTCCAGGTCGCCGCTGTGCAGCAGCGGGCGCGGCAGCTTGAACGACGTGGCATCGCCAAAATCGGCCAGCCGCGCCAGCGCCGGGCCGCCGGGGTAGCCCAGCCCGAGCAGCTTGGCGGACTTGTCGAACGCCTCGCCGGCCGCGTCGTCAATCGTCTCGCCCAGCAGCTCGTATTGCCCCACGCCATCGACGCGCATCAGCTGCGTGTGGCCGCCGCTGACCAGCAAGGCGACAAACGGAAATTCGGGCGGGTCGGCGCTTAAAAACGGCGACAGCAAATGCCCTTCGAGGTGGTGCACGCCCAGCACCGGTTTGCGCAACGCCGCGCCCAGCGCGCACGCCACGCCGGCGCCCACCAGCAGCGCGCCGGCCAGGCCGGGGCCGCGTGTGTACGCTACGACATCAATAGCTGCCAGCGCTTGTCCCGCCTGCGCCAGCGCCTGATTTGCCAATGGAATGATGCGGCGGATGTGGTCGCGACTGGCCAGCTCGGGCACCACGCCGCCGTAGTCGGCGTGCATGGCGATCTGGCTGTGCAGGGCCTGGCCCAGCAATTCGGGCACCGCGCCCTCGCGCGTGCGCACCAGCGCCACGCCGGTTTCGTCGCACGACGATTCGATGCCAAGAACAAGCAGGGCCATGCGCGGAATTATCCGCGCCGCCCGGCGCCCTTGCAGCCGTCAGGCCAGATCGCCCGAGATGTAGCTGCCCAGCTGCGAGATCAAAAATTCCTGCTCGGCCATGGTGGCGTTGACCAGGTCGCCAATCGACACCAGCCCCTGCACCGCGCCGTCGCTCACCACCGGCAGGTGGCGGATCTTGGCCTGCGTCATGATGCCCATGCATTCCTGCACGGTCTGGCGCGGGCTGACGACGTAGAGCTTGGCGGTCATCACGTCGGCCAGCGGCGTGTCGGCCGAGGCGAGCCCCTTGAGCGCCAGCTTGCGGGCGTAGTCGCGCTCGGTGAAGATGCCCAGCAACGCCTCGCCCTGCATGATGAGAACCGAGCCGATGTTGCGGTCGGCCATCAGTTGCAGCGCGTCGCGCACCGTGGCGGTGGGCGACAGCGACGCCAGGCTGCGGGCATCACGCTTGGACAGGATGTCGGCGACGGTCGGCATGGTTCTCCTCCAAAAAATAGTGGGCGTGGCCCCGAATGGCTGGGCGTGTCATTTTGCACGCTTCGTGCCAGCCGGGATGTGACGAGGCGCAAGTGTGCGGCCCCAACGCGGCGCGGCACGGGTGGCACGGCCGGGGGCGGCGGCACAATGGGGCTTGGCCTTGCTTGGGAAACTATCTTTTCGATAGCTGCTCGCGCTTGCCCATCAAGCGCTGCAGCCCTATTTTCCTTAAAAGCAACTCCGAGACCCACCCCCATGAACCCGACGCCCCTTGCTGTCATCTCCTCCATGGCCACCAAAGCGCTGCTGACCGAGCTGCTGGCCGAGTTCCAGCGCCTGCACCCGGGCCGCGCGGTGGCGCTTGAATCGGTGGGCGGCGTCGATGCCGCCCGGCGCGTGGCCGCCGGGGAGGCGCTGGACGCGGTGGTGCTGGGCTCGGACGCCATCGACCAGCTGATCGCCAGCGGCCATGTGCGGGCCGGCAGCCGGGTGGACATCGTGCGTTCGGGCGTCGCCATCGCCGTGCGCGCCGGCGCACCGCGGCCGGACACGGGCAGCGAGGCGGCGCTGAAGGCCGCCGTGCTGGCGGCGCGCAGCGTGGGTTACTCGACGGGGCCGAGCGGCGTGGCGCTGGCGCGCCTGTTTGAGCGCTGGGGCATCGCCGATCAAGTGCGGGCCAAGCTGGTCACGCCGCCGCCGGGCACGCCGGTCGGCGCGCTGATCGCGTCGGGCGAGGTCGAACTCGGCTTTCAGCAACTGAGCGAGCTGATGCATTTGCCGGGCATCGACGTGATCGGCCCGCTGCCGCCCGAGATGCAGATCGAGACCGTGTTTGCCGGCGGCGTGGCGGCCACCTCGACACAGACCGACGCGGCGCGCGAGCTGCTCGCCTTTCTGGCCTCGGCGCCGCTGGCCGCTGCCAAGCAAAAACACGGTATGGCGCCGGCCTGACGGCGCAAAAAAAACGGCGCCACGCGGGCGCCGCTTTTCATGAAGGCGTCAGCGCTTCAATAGCGATTGCCGCCGCCGCGATAGCCACCGCCACCGCCGCCGCCTGAGCGACCGCCACCGCCGTAACCACCGCCGCCGCCGCCGCCATAGCCGCCGCCACCACCCGAGCGCTCTTCGCGCGGGCGGGCCTCGTTCACCACCAGCGCGCGGCCGCCTTGCGACTGGCCGTTGAGCGCCTCGATGGCGGCCAGCGCCTCGGCATCGTTGGCCATTTCGACAAAGCCGAAGCCGCGTGAGCGGCCCGAGTCGCGCTCCATCGCCACCGAGGCGGAGCTCACGTTGCCGTGCTCGGCAAACATCTGTTGCAGGTCTTCGTCACGAACCGAATAGGCAAGATTGCCGACGTAAAGTTTCTTGGCCATCGCTGGCTCCTTTCAAGTTGGATCGACCGTCGATCCATTCAAACCGGTTAAAAAATTCAATGCCGCCGCACGCCCGGGCGCGGCCCGCGCGGCGCCTGGCCCGCCAGGTGGCGGAAGGTGATGCGACCCTTGCCAAGGTCGTAGGGCGAGAGCTCGAGCGACACGAAGTCGCCCGCCAGGATGCGGATGCGGTGCTTGCGCATGCGGCCGGCCGAATAGGCCACCAACTGGTGGCCGTTGTCGAGCGTCACGCGGTAGCGCGCGTCGGGCAGCACTTCGTCCACGCGGCCGCGCATTTCGATCAGGTCTTCTTTGGACATGGGACTTTCAAGCGCCGCAGGCGGCGTGCACCCAGGCACGGCCCTGGGCGGCCGCGTGGCGCAAGGCGCCATCGGCGGTGGTGAAGCGCCCGAGCAGGCGCAGCACGCGATCAGAACTGGCCTGGCCACGGCCGCTGCGGATGGAGACCGAAGCGCTGTAGGCGCCATCATCGAGAAGGCGGGTGAGCGGAGAGACGACGTAGCGTCCGAGAGAAAAACAAGGGTTGGACATCAAGAGAGCAAAACGCCGGGCCATCGCAGGCATCCGGCCAGACAAAACGGGTGAAGACAACGATCAAGCGGCCAGCGCGCAAAAAAGCGGCGCCGCATGAAGATCGACTGGGGAAATCAGCCAAGTCGTTGAATCGTTATCGACCCGGCCGGAAAGCTCGCCGCAGAGATGGGCATGCGCAGGATCGGGGGCAGCCGCGTGGGGGCGTGATCGATCTGCGAGACATGGGGCAAGCGCTGGGCGCTGGCCCGCGCCGTCCAAGGAGAGCAACGGACGGCGATACGCCAGTGTAACCGCAACACGCTGGCGGCGCTGTAGGCCAGCGCCGCAGGCTCCATGGCGCCCTTGAATGGGACAATCACCACCTCTGCCGAGCCCCCTGCCCCGTGCGATGAGCCTCGCCCCGACCGACCCCGATGTGCGCGCCCTGCTGGCGGGCACGCTGGCGCAAACCCGATCCAGCGCCGCCGTCATCTGCCTGTGCGCCGCCTGGTGCGGCACCTGCCGCGAATATGCGCCGCTGTTTGAGCAGGTCGCGGCGGCGCACCCGCACCTGGCATTTCGCTGGGTCGACATCGAGGACGAGGCCGACGCGCTGGGCGATCTGGACATCGACACCTTTCCCACGCTGGTCGTCGGCGCGGGCGCGGTGCAGTTTGCCGGCCCGGTGCTGCCCCAGGCCGGGCAAATCGAGCGCCTGCTGAAAAGTCTGGGCCTTTGACAACGGCCGTGAGCCGGCACGGCAACTGCTTTATTCTTTCTTGACTCGAATCAATTGAGCGGCCACCCACGCCCACCCAAAATAAACCTCATGGGAATCAGCCCTTATCTCAAAGAAATCGGCCGCGGCAGCGCCGGCGCGCGCCACCTCACGCGCGAGCAGGCCGCCGACCTGATGGGCCAGTTGCTCGACGGCCAATGCACCGATCTGGAACTGGGCGCCTTTTGCATCGCCATGCGCGTGAAGGGCGAAACGCCGGCGGAAATGGCCGGTTTTCTGGACGCCGTCGACACCCGCATCACCAAGCTGCCGGCCAGCACCCGCCCCGTGGTGGTGCTGCCCAGCTACAACGGCGCGCGCAAGCTGCCGGTGCTGACGCCGCTCTTGGCGCTGCTGCTGGCACGCAAGGGGCTGCCGGTGCTGATCCACGGCGCGGCCACCGAAGACCGCCGAGTTTCAACGCAAGAAGTGCTCTCCGCGCTTGGCCTGTCTGCGCAAGCAGCTATCCAATCCATAGCAACCGGGCAGGTGCATTTTGTCGCCACCGACAGCCTGCACCCGGGCCTGAAGCGCCTTTTGGACGTGCGCCGCACCATCGGCCTGCGCAATTCGGCGCACAGCCTGGTCAAGCTGATGAACCCGGTGGCCGGCACGGCACTGGTGGTGGGCAGCTACACGCACCCCGAATACGCCGAATCCATGACCGCCACCTTCCGACTGATGGGCACCGACGCCATGCTGCTGCGCGGCACCGAGGGCGAGCCCGTGGCCGACCCGCGCCGCACGCCACGCATGGACGTCTTTCTGCGCGGCGAGATCGACACCGTGCAGGCCATGCGCGAAGGCCCGCTGGCCAGCCTGCCCTCGCTGCCGACACAGATCGACGCCGCCAGCACCGCGCACTACATCCGCGCCGTGCTGGAGGGGCTGATCCCGCTGCCGGAACCCATCGGCATCCAGGCCGACCACATCGTGCGCGCTTGCAAGGCCCTCGAAGCGGTGGGCGATGGCTCGTGCCTGCAGGCCTTGGCGGCGTGACCGACATGAACACCCCACTCGGCCAAGTCACCCTCGTCGGCGCCGGCCCCGGCGATCCTGAGTTGCTCACGCTCAAGGCCGCCCGCGCCATACAAGCCGCCAGCGTCATCCTGGTCGACGACCTGGTGGGCGAAGGCGTGCTGGCCCACGCGCGGCCTGAGGCGCGCATCACCTACGTCGGCAAGCGCGGCGGCTGCAAAAGCACGCCGCAGGCGACCATTGAGCAGCTGATGCTCGACGCCGCGCGCGCGGGCGAGAACGTGGTGCGGCTGAAAGGCGGCGACCCGTTCATCTTCGGCCGCGGCGGCGAGGAGGTCGAGAGCCTGCGCCGCGCCGGCATCGAGCCGGTGGTCATCAACGGCATCACGTCGGGCCTGGCCGCCATCACCAGCCTGGGCGCGCCGCTCACGCACCGCGAGCACGCGCAGGGCGTGGTCTTCGTCACCGGCCACCCGCAAAAGGACGGGCCGGGCCTCGACTGGGTGCGCCTGGGCGAATCGGCGCGCGACCTGCGCCTCACGCTGGTGATCTACATGGGCATCAGCAGTGCGGCGCGCATCCAGTCGGGTTTGTTGGCCGCGCTGCCGGGCGACACACCAGTCGCTGTCATCGAGCGCGCCACGTTGAAAAATCAGCGCCAGTGCTTGACCAACCTGCGTGAGCTGCTCTCGGATTTGCAGCAATCCGGTTTGGGCAGCCCGGCCATCATGGTGGTCGGCGATGTGGTGACGGGCGTGCGCGAGGCGCTGCGTGCGCCGGCGCTGGCCGATCAGTCGGCCTGACGCGGCGCGGCGCCCGCCAGCAGCGCGCGCACCGGGTCGCTGCGCGCGCAATCGTGCACCGTGCGGCCGCGCGCATCCGGCAGATCGGCGCGCACGCCCGCTGCCAGAAAGGCAGTCACGGTCTTTGCTTGCGCCTGCCGCGCCAGCGGCGCACCCGAACCACCGCGCCCCGTGTCCTGAACCGCCAGATGAAACGGCG
The DNA here is from genome assembly GCA_018060485.1 of Ottowia sp. Classification (GTDB taxonomy): domain Bacteria; phylum Pseudomonadota; class Gammaproteobacteria; order Burkholderiales; family Burkholderiaceae_C; genus Ottowia. Next base: position 9,521 of record JAGOVZ010000077.1, read on the forward strand.
TCGAGCCGGCCCGGGTTGCGCACGCGCGGCTCAGCGCCCGACGCCAGCAGCTCGATGACCGCCGCCGCTCAGCGCGTGCGCACGGCCCGGTGCAGCGCGGTGGCGCCGTTGCGGTCCTGCGCGTGAAGGTCGGCACCGGCGGCCAGCAGGCAGCGCAGCGTGGCCACTTGTGCCACGGCATCCCACGCCGGGTGCGTGATGAAGCCGTCCGCCGCGTAGTGCAACGGCGTGCTGCGCCGGTGGTTGGCCTGCGCGTTCACGTCGGCGCCGGCGGCCAACCACTGTTCAACGATCGAGGTTCGATAGCCGGCCGCCGCCAGATGCAGCGCCGTGTCGCCCGCGTACAGCCAGTGAAAGATGCACTCGTCGTACAGCCGTGCCTGCGCTACCGACGCCTGCGCCAGGCGCGCGTCGGCGGCCAGCAGAGCGGCAACGCGCTGCGTATCGTCATCGACGATGGCTTCCAGCAGATTCTCAAACCCCACGCCGCGCGCCTGCTTGTTCAGTGGCCGTGCTCCAGCAACTGCTGCAACACCACCGCCTCGTTGTGCACCTGATCGCGCGCGGCGTAGATCAGCGTGATGTTGCCCTGATGCGCCAGCTTTTTCAGCTCGTCAAACGCCGGATTGCCCTTGAGTTCGGCGCGGTAGCGGGTTTGAAACTCAGTCCACTTGGCCGGGTCATGGCCAAACCACTCGCGCAGTTCGGTGGACGGCGCCACGTCTTTCAGCCACACATCGAACTTGGCCTTGACCTTGGCCAACCCGCGCGGCCAGAGGCGGTCGACCAGGATGCGCTTGCCGTCCGATGCCGTGGGCGGGTCGTACGCGCGCTTGAGAAAAATCGCCATGGCTCGCTCCTGTTGTCGCCGCCCGGCCAGTTTAGGCCGCCGCGTGGCGCGCGGACAGCGCGGCAGCGCTGGCCGGCGCGGCGCGCCCAGCGCCGTATTGCAACCGAATGTTCACCGAATGGTCCAGCAGGCGTGATAAAAGTCACGCTTTTCAAGCTTGAGGAACCCCGTTTTGATGCAGTCAAACCGTACCGCCACCAATGCCCTGATCGCCCTGTCGCTCGGCCTGATGGCCCCAGCCGCCTTTGCCGACGACTACCCGCCGCGCAAGGCGGGCCTGTGGCAGATGACCACCAAGAGCAGCACCGGCGGCGCGCCCGAAGTGGTTCACCAATGCATCGACGCGGCCAGCGACAAGGCCATGCAGCAGGCCGGCAAGGCGATGGCGCAACAGATGTGCCAGGACGTCAAGCTGCGCCGCGACGGCGACAAGGTCATCATTGAATCCACTTGCGCCATGTCGCCCAAGTCCAAGATGGTCAGCCGCGGCGTGATGAGCGGCGACTACCAGAGCGCTTACCGCGAAGAATCCGAAACCCGCTTCGATCCGCCGATGGCCGGGATCCAGAACGTGCG
>JAGOVZ010000078.1 GCA_018060485.1 Ottowia sp.
GGGCGATCAGGGTGCGGCGTTGCATGGGGTGTCTCCTGTCAATGCAAATGATGGGGCCTGCACCCTTAGCGCACAGAGCGTGCCAACGTGCAAGTGATTGATTTCATTGACGGGTCGAATGTGATCGCCCGCCAAGTGACTGAAATAACTACAAATTAATCGCCTGAAAATCAGACAAATGATCGAACTTTGTTCAGGGTAAACCCGCCAACGCGGATCGAGCGAAAGGCCGTTCAGGCAGCGCGCGGCTGGCGCGCGTCCAGCCGCTCATAAAGCGTCGCGCGTGAGATGCCCAGCAGTCGCGCCGCCGCCAGCTTGTTGCCGCCGGTGGTCTGCATCGCGGCAGCGATGGCGCGCTGCTCCAGCTCGGCCACCTGCTCGGCCAGCGGGCGCAACAGGGCGCTGGCGTCGGGCGGTGCGGGTTCGGGCGGCAGCGCGGGCTGGATCTGGGCCAGGCCGGATTGGCGCAGCAGGGCCTCCATTTGCCCGGCGTCCAGACGGTCGGAATCGGCACGCAGCGCGGCCTGCTCCAGCACGTTGCGCAGTTCGCGAATGTTGCCGCGCCATTGCTGCGCTGCGAGTAGGGCCACGGCGCTGGCGCTCAGCTCGGGCGGCGGGCTGCCGCGGTGCGCCATGTCTTCGCCCAGCACCTCGATCAACGCCGGGATGTCGCCGCGCCGCTCGCGCAGCGGCGGCACGCGCACCGGCAGCACGTTCAGCCGGTAATACAGGTCTTCGCGGAACTGGCCGCTGGCCACCAGCGCCGGCAGGTCGCGGCTGGTGGCGGCGACCACGCGGGCGTCGAACGGCACCAACTGGTTGCTGCCCAGCGGTTCGATCTCGCCTTCTTGCAGCGCGCGCAGCAGCTTGGCCTGCAGGCCGGGCGGCATGTCGCCGATTTCGTCCAGAAACAGCGTGCCGCCGTCGGCCAGCTTGAATTTGCCGACGCGGCCCTTGCGCTCGGCGCCGGTGTAGGCACCGGGGGCGACGCCGAAGAACTCGGCCTCCAGCAAGGTATCGGGCACCGCCGCGATGTTGACGCTGACAAACGGCCCGCTGGCGCGCCCCGACGCGGCATGGATGGCGTGCGCCAGCAGTTCCTTGCCGGTGCCGGTTTCGCCCAGCAGCAGCACCGGGCTGCCCGATTGCGCCGCGCGCCGGGCCTGGCGCTTGACTTCCACCGCGGCCGGGCTGGTGCCCACGAAGCTCGCAAAAGTGTAGCGAGATTGCCTTGATCCATGTGCGCTGGCGGCCTTTTTGTCTGCCAACTGGCGCTGCGCCTCGTGCAAATCGTGCTGCATCTGCGCAAACTTGGCGATCAGCGGCTGCAGGTTGTGCGAGGCCTGGTCGAACAGCACGATCCCCAGGGCGCCGATGACTTCGCCCGCCTCGTCGCGCAGCGGAATGCGGCTGACGACGAAGGTGCCGGCGCGGTTGCTCAGCAGGTCGATCAGGATTGGCTTGCCGCTGCGCAGCACCTGGTGCATCTGCGTGTTCTGCACCACGTCGGACACGGCGTGGCCGACAAAGTCTTCCTCACGTGGAAAGCCCAGCGCCGGCAGAAAGCGGCGGTACTGGTCGTTGATCCACACCACGCGCGCCTCGCGGTCAACCAGCAGCATGCCCTCGCTGGCGCTGGCGAACAAATCGAACATCGAGCGCGCCGCCAGTTCCAGAATGCTGGCGGCGTCGCGCGGCAGGGCGCAGGATCGGGCGGGCGGGGTGTCCATGGCGAGCCGGCATGGTAGCGCGCCCGCCCGCCCATGAAAAAAAGCCGCGCGAGGCAAACCTCGCGCGGCTTTTTCGAGATGAAGACTGTCCGCGTCGATCAGCGCACGCTGCCGCGCTTGAACAGGTTGACGATGGCCAGCAGGATCACCGCGCCCAGGAAGGACACGACCAAGCCCATGACGGAGAAGTCGTTCATGTTGATGGTGCCGGCGCCCAGCAGCGGCGACAGCAGAAAGCCGCCCAGGAACGCGCCGACGATGCCGACGACCACGTTCAGCAAAACGCCTTGCTGCGCATCACGCTTCATCACGATGCTGGCGAGCCAGCCCAGAATGCCACCGACGATCAGCCAGATGATGAGGTTCATGTTGGTTCTCCGAGTTTGCGAAAGGTTTGAAAAGGTTTCATGCGATCCGACGTGTTGTGTTCGTCGTGAAACCGATTGTTCAGCCCGCGCCGGCCGCCCATCGTCAGCCCGCCGCGCTCACAGTTGTAGGACGTTGCAACGGCGCGTTGACGGCGCGGAGAGTATCGTTTCATGAGCGGCATCGCCAGCCACCTGCCCCGGTTCGAGGAAGCCTCGCGCGCTGTTCGCGGGCGACGCCAGCGCGTTCGACGCCTGCATCGACGCCTGCATCGCCGCCTGGCCGGGCGGCGTGCCAGCGCACCTGCGCCGGCTGGCGCGCGATGCGTTTGGCGAGCTGACCTCGCTGCGCTCGATGACTTCGGCTTCGCCTTCCGTGACGCGCCCTGCGGGCGCATGACTTCAGTCATGGCGCGGTGCGCCGTCATCCAAGGCGCAGCCTTGGGTCATGCGCCGAAGGCGCGCTCATCGCTCCATAATTGATGAAACAAAAAGGCCGCCAGCGCTTGCTCGATCTGCGCCAGCAGCTATCAAGAAAGTAGTGAACCATGGCAAGACCGGCGGTCTCTGCGCAAGACGCCTCGCGCCCCTTGTGGCGCATTTACCTGGCGTTCCTCGGCCCCATGGTGCTGGCCAACATCCTGCAATCGCTGTCGGGCAGCGTCAACGCGGTCTACATCGGGCAGATGCTGGGCACGCAGGCGCTGGCGGCGGTGGCGGGCATGTTCCCCATCGTGTTTTTCTTCATCGCGCTCATCATTGGCGTGGGCGCGGGCGCTTCGGTGCTGATCGGCCAGGCCTGGGGCGCGCGTGAGCCGGCCAAGGTGAAGGCGATTGCCGGCACCGCGCTGGGGTTGGGAGGGCTGATCGGCATCGCGGCGGCGGTGCTGGGCGAGTTGTTCGCCAAACAGGTGCTGCAGGCGCTGGGCACGCCGGCCGAAGTGCTGCCCGACGCCGTGGCCTACGCCCGCGTGATGCTGCTGACCATGCCGCTGCTGCTGGTGTTCATCCTTTACACGCAGTTGCTGCGCGGCGTGGGCGACACGCTGACGCCGCTGTACGCGCTGATGCTGTCCACCGGCATTGGGCTGGTGCTGACGCCAGCGCTGATCCGCGGCTGGGGCGGCCTGCCGCAGCTGGGCGTGGTCAGCGCGGCGGTGGCCGGGCTGGTGTCGTTTGCGGTGGCGCTGACGTTTCTGGTCATCTACCTGCAGCGCAAGCGCCACCCGCTGGCGCCCGACGCCGCCTTGCGCCGCGCGCTGTGGATCGACCCCGCGCTGCTCAAAGGCGTGCTGCGCATTGGCGTGCCGACCGGTGTGCAGATGGTCACCATCTCGCTGGCCGAGCTGGCGATTCTGGGCCTGGTCAACCGCTACGGCGCCGACGCCACGGCGGCGTATGGCGCGGTGAACCAGATCGTCAACTACGTGCAGTTTCCGGCGCTGTCGATTGCCATCACGGCGTCGATCCTCGGCGCGCAGTTCATCGGCGCCGGCCGTGCGGATCGGCTGGGCGCGCTGGTCAAGACGGGCTTGCTGCTCAACGTGCTGCTGACCGGCGCGCTGATCGTGGCGGGCTACCTGCTGTCGCCGTGGCTGTTGGGCTTTTTCCTGACCAGCGAGCCGGTGCGCCAGATGGCCGAACACCTGCTGCACCTGATGCTCTGGGGCAGCCTGGTGTTCGGCTTTCAGGCCGTGATTGCCGGGGTGATGCGCGCCAGCGGCACGGTGCTGATCCCGGTGGCGATTTCGGTCGGCAGCATCTTGCTGGTGCAGTTGCCGGCCGCCAACTTCTTAAGCGCCCGCTACGGGCTGGACGGCGTGTGGCTGGCCTATCCGGTGGTGTTTGTCACCATGCTTCTGCTGCAAAGCGCCTTCTACCGCCTGGTGTGGCGGCACAAGACGATTGAGCGGCTGGTGTGAAGCGAGACAAACGCTACTTAAATGAGAGCTGCTCGCGCTTGATGGGCAAGCGCTGGAGGCACTTTGAGCCTAAAAACCGGACGCAGAGAACGCAGAGATTTCGCAGAGGACGCAAAAGATTCAAAGAAAACCGTTTTGCTGTTCTTTTGCGTCCTCTGCGTCCGGCTGTTCGGTTTTTTTGTAGAGCGCTGATCACGCAGCGCGCCGCGCCGCACGCCAGCGCAAAATGCGCGGCAGCAGCAGCACGGTGACGATGACCACGATCAGGAAGATCGACACCGGGCGCTCCACAAACACGCTCCATTTGCCTTCGCCAATCGACATCGCGTTGCGCAATTGCGCCTCGGCCAAGGGCCCCAGGATCATGCCGACCACCACCGGCGCGGTGGGAAAGTCAAAGCGCCGCATCACCACGCCGATGGCGCCGATGACGTAGAGCAAAAACAGATCGAAACTGCTCTGCCGCATGCCGTACGCGCCCACGGTGGCGAAGATCAGGATGCCGGCGTACAGCTGCGGCTTGGGGATTTTCAGCAGCTTGACCCACAGCCCCACCATCGGCAGGTTGAGGATAAGCAGCATCACGTTGCCGATGTACAGCGACGCCACCAGCGCCCACACCAGCGCCGCCGACGTGGTGAACAACTGCGGCCCCGGCTGGATGCCGTAGTTCTGGAACGCGCCCAGCAAGATGGCCGTGGTGTTGCTGGTCGGGATGCCCAGCGTCAAGAGCGGGATGAGCGCCGTCGTCACCGTGGCGTTGTTGGCGGCCTCGGGGCCGGCCACGCCTTCGATGGCGCCCTTGGTGCCGAACTCGGCCGCGTCTTCGCCCTTGGCCAGCTTCTTTTCGGTGGCGTAGCTCAGGAAGGTGGGAATCTCGGTGCCACCGGCCGGAATGCAGCCGAACGGCGCGCCAATCGCGGTGCCGCGCAGCCACGCCGGGATGCTGCGGCGCCAGTCGCGCTTGTCCATGTGCACGCGCGTCAGGCGGTTTTGCGTCTCGACGATCTTGCCCTCGAACAGCACGGCGTGCAGCACCTCGGCCACGGCAAACAGGCCCACGGCCACCAGCACGATCTCGATGCCGTCGAGAAACTCGGCCTTGCCGCCGGTGTAGCGCGGCTGGCCGCTGATCTGGTCCATGCCGATCAGGCCCACGGCCAGGCCGATGAACAGCGCCGCCAGCCCGCGCACCGTGCTCTTGCCCAGCACCGCGCTCACGGTGGTGAAGGCCAGCACCATGAGCAGGAAGTATTCGGGCGGGCCAAGCTTGACCGCGTATTCGGCCACCACCGGCGCGAACAAGGTGACGACCACCGTGGCAATCGTGCCGGCCACGAAGGAGCCAATCGCCGCCGTGGCCAGCGCCTGGCCGGCGCGCCCGCTCTTGGCCATCTTGTTGCCTTCCATGGCCGTGACCATGCTGGCGGTTTCGCCCGGCGTGTTGAGCAGGATCGATGTCGTGCTGCCGCCATACATCGCGCCGTAATAGATGCCGGCAAAAAAGATCATCGACGCGGTGATGTCGACCTTGGCGGTGATCGGCAGCAACATCGCCACCGTGGTGGCGGGGCCGATGCCGGGCAGCACGCCGACGGCGGTGCCCAAGGCGCAGCCGAACAGCGCCCACAGCAGGTTGGTGAGCGACAGCGCAGTGCCAAAGCCCTGCAGCAGGAGGTTGAAGGTGTCCATGGCTTCAGATCCACCCGGTCGATGTGAGGCCCGGCAGGTTGATCGCCAGGAACTTGGTGAACAGCCAGTACACGGGCGCCGAGATCAAAAAGCCCGTGATGACATCGACCAGCCACGTGTCGTGCGGCTTGCCGTAGGCGCGGCGCAGGCCCTGCACCGCCAGCACGTAGGCCAGCGTGCAGCTGATGATGAAGCCCAGGTGCTCGATCAGCCCGGCGTTCAGCAGCAGGCCGGCCGACACCCAGACGAAGTTGATCCAGTCCGGGCTTTCCTCGCCCTCGACTTCCTCCATCTCGCGGTAGCCGCCGGTGCGCGCGTGCCACAGCAGGATGGCGCCGCACACCATGAGCGCGATCGACACCACCCAGGGCAAGAAGTTGGCGCCGACGCCGCCGTAGCCGGCTTCGGACGGAATGCCGACGGCGCCATAGGCCATGGCGGCGCCGACGGCGATCAGGCAGACGCTGACCAGCGTCTCCCAGATCAGCGTCTTGCGCGACGGGTGCGCCGGCTCGGGGTGGTCGGGCCGCAGGCCAAGCGGCAAATTGGGTTGCGGGCTGGTCATGCGCTGTCTCCTGCAGCCGGCCACGCCCTGCGCGGGACGCGGACCGGAATACTCTTTTATTTATAGCTACTCGCGCTTGCTGGACAAGCGCTGGCGGCCTGTTTTGTTGTTAACCGCTGATCATGCCCGACTTGGCCATGATGGCGCGCAGGCTGGCGAACTCGTTGTCGACGAACTTGGTGAACTCGTCGCCCGTCAGCAGCGCCGGCGTCCAGTCGTTCTTCTTCAGCGCCTCTTGCCACGAGGCCGACTTGGTGGTGGCCACCAGCGCGTCGATCAAGCCCTTGCGCTGAGCCGGCGTGATGCCGGGGCCGCCAAACACGCCGCGCCAGTTGCCAATCTCGACGTTCAGCCCCAGCTCCTTCAGCGTCGGCGTGTCCTTCAGCGCCGGTAGGCGCTGCGCCGAGGTGACGGCAATCGGCTTCATCTTGCCGGTGGCGATGTATTCCGAAAACTCCGACAGGCCGCTGCCGCCCACCGTGACGTTGCCGCCCAGGATGGCCGCCGTCGCCTCGCCGCCGCCACGGAAGGCAACGTAGTTGATCTTGGCCGGGTCAACCCCCGCTTCGCGCGCGATCATGGCCGCCGCAATGTGCTCGGTGGCACCGCGCGAGCCGCCGCCCCACTTCACGCTGCCGGGGTCTTTTTTGAGCTGCGCGACCACATCGGCCATCGTCTTGTGGGGCGAATTGGCCGGCAGCACGAACACGTTGTATTCGGTCGTCAGGCGCGCCAGCGGCGTGGCCTGCATCAGGTTGAGCGGCGACTTGGAGGTGATCAGCCCGCCCAGCATCACCGCGCCCATCACCATCATCTGGTTGGCATCGCCCTTGGCACCGGCCAGGAAGGGCGCCAGGCCCAAGGCGCCGGCCGCGCCGCCCTTGTTGTCGTAGGTGACGGTGCTGGCCTGCTTGGCGTCGAGCATGGCTTTGCCCAGGGCGCGGCCGGTGGTGTCCCAGCCGCCGCCGGGGTTGGCGGGGATCAGGATCTTCAGGTTGGCGCCGGGCTGCGCCCAGGCGGCGGGCAGCGCGCCCGTGGCGGCCAGCGCGGCCAGGGTTTTCAGGAAGGTGTCGCGTCGCATGGTGGCTTGTCTCCGCATTTGGAATGAAACGCCCGCATGATGGCGCGAGCGGCTGTCAGTTGGCTGTCCAGCGGCCTAGGGCTTACCCTTAGCCGGCACCACTGCGGTATGTTGCCGCGCATGAAACTGCTGGTGGTTGAAGACGATGCCGCGCTGCAGGCGACGCTGGTGCGCACGCTGCTGCGGCGCGGTTTTGGCGTCACCGCCGTGGGCGACGGTGCGGCGGCGCTGGAGCGCTGGTCGGCCGCGCCGCCCGATGCCGTGGTGCTTGACCTGACGCTGCCCACGCTCGACGGTCTGCAGGTGCTGGCCGAAGCCCGCGCGCGCGGCTTGCGCACGCCGGTGCTGATCCTGACCGCGCGCGGCACCGTGGGCGACCGCGTGCTGGGCCTGAACACCGGCGCCGACGACTACCTGGCCAAACCGTTCGATCTGGACGAGCTGGAGGCGCGCCTGCGCGCGCTGGCGCGGCGCGTGGCCCCGGGGCAGGATGCGGCACCCGCGCCCGCCGTGCAGATCGGCAGCATCCGCTACGACCGCGACGGCGGCGCCATTTACCAGGGCGGCGTGCCGATGGAGCTGACCCCGCGCGAGCTGGCGCTGATGCACGCGCTGCTGGCGCGCCCCGGCCACGCGGTGGCCAAGGAGCGGCTGTTCGAGCAGGTGTTTCCCGGCGAGGCCGAGGTGCGTTACGAAGCCATCGAGGTGGTGGCCTACCGCCTGCGCCGCAAGCTGGCCGGCACGGGGCTGGAACTGGTCACGCTGCGCGGGCTGGGCTATCTGCTGCGGGCTGCGACATGAGGGCGCGCTCGCTGCGGCGCCAGTTGCTGGCGGGCATCTTGATCCCGCTGGTGCTGATCGTTGCCTTCAACACCTGGAGCCTGTACCGCCAGGCGCTGGCCGCGCTCAACACCGCGTACGACCGCACGCTGCTGGCCTCGGCCAAGAGCCTGGGCGAATCGCTCGACGTGCGCGGCGAGGGCGACGCGGCGCGCCTGCAGGCCAACGTGCCCTCGGCCGCGCTGGAGGCATTCGAGGCCGATCTGCAAAGCCGCATGGCCTACCGCATCTCGACCCGGCAGGGCGTGCTGCTGTCGGGCTACGACGATTTGCCGATGTGGCACGGGCAGATTCCAATGCAGCCGCCGTACGCCGCGCTGGTCGATTTTTACGACGGCCAGTTTCGCGGCGAGCCGGTGCGCATGGCCGTGCTGCTGCAGCCGGTGGCCAGCACCACCGGGCGCGACGTCGCGGTGGTGCAGGTGGCCGAGACGCTGGAAATCCGCCACGCGCTGGCGCGGCAAATTCTGTGGGACACGCTGGCGCGCCAGGCGGCACTGATCGCGTTGATTGCCGCCACCGTCATCGTGGTGGTGCAACGCGCCACGCGGCCGGTGCGCGCGCTGAGCCACGAGCTGCAGGCGCGGCCGGACGACGACCTGCGCCCCATCGCCGCGCCCGACGCCCCGCGCGAGCTGCAGCCGCTGATTGCCGCCACCAACGAACACATGCGCCGCCAGAGCGATTTGCTGGCGCAGCAGCAGCGTTTTGTGCGCGACGCCTCGCACCAGTTGCGCACGCCGCTGGCGGTGCTGAAGGCGCAGGTGCAGTCGGCGCGGCGCGGCGACGTGGCGCCGCCCGAGGCGCTGGCCGAGATCGAGCACACGGTCGACCGCGCCACCCAACTGGCCAACCAGATGCTGGCGCTGGCCAAGGTGGCGCAGCTGCAGCAGCAGGCGGACGTGGCGCCCGCGCAGTTCGACGAGGTGGTGCGCGCCGTGGCGCTGGATGTGGCGCCGCTGATCGCGGGCAAGGGGCTGGACTTCGACCTGCAGACCGAGCCGGTCACGCTGCGCGCGCACGACTGGATGCTGCGCGAACTCACGCGCAACCTGCTGCACAACGCCATTCGCCACACGCCGGCCGGCGGCCTGCTGGCCATCACGCTGGCGCGCGCGGGCGACCAGGCGCGCCTGACGGTGGCCGACGGCGGCCCTGGCGTCGCGCCCGAGCTGGCCGAGCGCCTGTTTCAGCCTTTCAGCGCGGGTGCCGGCGGCACCGGTTCGGGGCTCGGCCTGGCCATTTGCCACGAGATCGTGCAGACGCTGGGCGGGCGCATCCAGCTCGTCAATCGCATGCACAATGGCCGCGTGGATGGCCTGGACGCCATCGTCAGCTTGCCCATCGAATGAGTTCTGCAGTCGCTCTTTCCCCCACCGGCATGCGCCTGGACAAATGGCTCTGGGCCGCGCGCTTTTACAAGACCCGCGCGCTCGCCGTCGAGCAGATCGACAAGGGCCGCGTGCAGGTCAACGGCGCCGACGCCAAGCCGGCGCGCGAGGTCAAGCCCGGCGACACGGTGCGCCTGCGGCAGGCGCGCGACGAGCGCGTGGTGCTGATCAAGGCCTTGTCGCCGCAGCGCGGCCCGGCGCCGGTGGCGCAGCAGTTGTACGAGGAAACGCCCGAGAGCATCGCCGCGCGCGCACAAGCCACCGAGGCGCGCCGCCTGGCGCCCGAGCCCGCGCACGCGCTGGCGCAGGGCCGGCCCACCAAGCGCGACCGCCGCGCCATCGACGGCCAGCGCCGCGGCGACTGGGGCGACCGCTGGTCGGCGACGCTGGACGAGTGAGTGCCGCCCCAAAGCAAAATGACTGCATGAGCGAAGTCGAAGTCCCCAGCCTGTTGCCGCTGGCCGTGCGCGCGCGGCTGGCCCGGGCGCGCCGCCTGACCACGCCTTGCGGCGACGGCCACATCGTCTGGCATGCCTGGGAGCCCGAGGGCGGCCGCCGCGCCGGCGTGGCGCCGCTGGTGCTGTTTCATGGCGGCAGCGGCAGCTGGACGCACTGGGTGAAAAACATCCTGCCGCTGGTTGATGCCGGCCGCTGGGTGCTGGCGGCGGATTTGCCGGGCTTTGGTGAATCGACCCCGCCGCCGGGCGGCACCGACGCCGATGCCATGGTCGCCCCGCTGGCCGCCGGCCTGCGGGCGCTGCTGGCGGGCGAGCCGGTCGATCTGGTCGGCTTCTCGTTTGGCGGCATGACGGCCGGCCTCCTGCTGGCCGAACACCCGGCGCTGGCGCGGCGCCTGGTGGTGGTCGGCGCGCCGGCCATGGGCGTGGTGCCCGGGCGGCAGTTCGAGCTCAAAGGCTGGCGCCACCTGAAGACGCCCGGTGAGCAGTCCGACATCCACCGCCACAACCTGGGCGTGCTGATGCTGCACGACCACGACCTGATCGACGGCCTGGCGCTGGAAGTGCACATCGCCAACGTGCTGCGCGACCGCCTGCCGCGCCGGCGGCTGGCGCACACCGACATACTGGCGCGCAGCTTGCCCGCCGTGACCTGCCCGGTGTACGCCATCTACGGCGAGCACGACGCGATCTACCGCCAGCACATCCACCAGCTGGCCGATGCCTACGCGGCGGCGGCGCCGGATTTTCGCGGCATGCAGTTGATCGAAGGCGCGGGCCACTGGGTGCAGTTCGAGGCGCCGCATGCCTTTGACGCCGCGCTGCTGCGCGTTCTTGAAGAGAAAAAGGCCGCCAGCGCTTGAT
>JAGOVZ010000080.1:0-4446 GCA_018060485.1 Ottowia sp.
GCGCGCGCCTGGCTGGCCGCGGACGGCGGCCGAATTTGACGGGGCGGCGGCACGCCCCAGCGCCTGTCCGCACCCAGCGCCCCACTCCTTATTTCATAGCTTCTCGCGCTTGATCTGCTTGCGCCAGCAGCCGATTTGATTCAAATTCCCTCCGAGCCTTGGCGCCATGAGCACAGAGAACAAGACCGACTACCGCAAGACCCTGAACCTGCCCGACACGCCCTTCCCCATGCGCGGCGACCTGCCCAAGCGCGAGCCGGGCTGGATCAAGGAGTGGGACGACATGGGCCTGTACAAGCGCCTGCGCTTAGCGCGCGCCGGACGCGAAAAATTCATCCTGCACGACGGCCCACCGTATGCCAATGGCCAGCTGCACGCCGGCCACGCGGTCAACAAGATCCTGAAGGACATGATCGTCAAGACCCGGCAGTTGAAGGGCCTGGACGCGCACTACGTGCCGGGCTGGGACTGCCACGGCCTGCCGATCGAGAACCAGATCGAGAAGCTCTACGGCCGCAACTTGAGCCGCGACGAGATGCAGGCCAAAGGCCGCGCCTACGCCACCGAGCAAATCACGCTGCAAATGCAGGACTTCAAGCGCCTGGGCGTGCTGGGCGAATGGGACAACCCCTACAAGACCATGAACAAGCCGAACGAGGCGGGCGAGCTGCGCCTGTTCAAGCGGCTGATGGAGCGGGGTTTTGTCTATCGGGGCCTGAAGCCGGTGTACTGGTGCTTCGACTGCGGCTCGGCGCTGGCCGAGGCGGAAATTGAATACCAGGACAAGAAGAGCAACACAGTCGATGTGGCGTTTGAGGCCGCCGAGCCGGACAAACTGGCCGCCGCGTTCGGCCTGCCGAAGCTCGACAAGCCCGCCTTCATCGTCATCTGGACCACCACCGCGTGGACCATCCCCGCCAACCAGGCGCTCAACGTCGGCCCGCACATCGAGCACGCACTGGTCGATACGCCCCGTGGCCTGCTGGTGCTGGCCAAGGCGCGGGTGGAAGACGCGCTCAAGCGCTATGGAATTGATGGCACCATCATCGCCACGGCGATGGGCGACAAGCTGGGTGGCCTCAACTTCAAGCACCCGCTGTACGACGTGGACAAAGGCTACCAGCGCCTGTCGCCGGTCTACCTTGCCGACTACGCCACCGACACCGACGGCACGGGTATCGTGCACTCGGCGCCCGCCTACGGTATTGAAGACTTCAACTCCTGCGTGTCGCACGGCCTGGCGCACGCCGACATCCTGAACCCGGTGCAAGGCGGCGGCAGCTACGCGGCCGACTTTCCGCTGTTTGGCGGGCTGGACATCTGGAAGGCCGTGCCCGTCATCATCAAGACGCTGGATGACGCCGGCCGCCTGCTCGCCACCAGCACCATCACGCACAGCTACCCGCACTGCTGGCGCCACAAGACGCCGGTGATCTACCGCGCCGCCTCGCAATGGTTCGTGCGCATGGACGAAGGCGAAGGCGTGTTCACCAAGGACAAGGCGCCCGAAACGCTGCGCACCACCGCGCTGCGCGCCATCGAAGACACGGCCTTCTACCCGCCCAGCGGCAAGGCGCGCCTGCGCGACATGATCGCGGGCCGGCCCGACTGGGTCATCAGCCGCCAGCGCGCCTGGGGCGTGCCCATCGCCTTCTTCCTGCACAAGGAAACGGACGAGCTGCACCCGCGCACCATGGAAATCCTCGACCAGGCGGCCGACATCATCGACCAGGGCGGCATCGAGGCCTGGAGCCGCGTGACGCCCGAGGAAATCCTGGGCGACGAAGACGCGCGCCACTACCGCAAGTTCAACGACATCCTGGAAGTGTGGTTCGACTCCGGCTCCACCTTCGATCACGTGCTGTGCGGCACGCACCCGAACGAGCACCACACGAGCGGGCCTGAAGCGGACATGTATCTGGAGGGCCACGATCAGCACCGCGGCTGGTTCCACTCGTCGCTTTTGCTGGCCAGCGCCATCCGTGGCCGCGCGCCATATCGCAGCCTGCTCACGCACGGCTTCACGGTGGATGCGCAGGGCCGCAAGATGAGCAAGTCGCTCGGCAACGGCATCGACCTGCAGGAAGCCAACAAGAAATGGGGCGCGGAGATTTTGCGCCTGTGGGTGGCCGCCAGCGACTATTCGGGCGACATCACGGGCGACGACAAGATCATGGCGCGCGTCATCGACGCCTACCGCCGCATCCGCAACACGCTGCGCTTTCTGCTGGCCAACACCAGCGATTTCGACCCCGTGAAGGACGCCGTGGCCGAGGGCGATCTGCTGGAAATCGACCGCTGGCTGCTGTCGCGCGCCGCCGAGTTTCAGGCCGATGTGCTGGCGCACTACGAGGCGTACGAATTCCACCCCGTGGTCGCCAAGCTGCAGCTGTTCTGCTCGGAGGACCTGGGTGGCTTCTACCTCGACGTGCTGAAGGACCGGCTCTACACCACGGCGCCCCATTCGCTCGCGCGCCGCAGTGCGCAGACCGCGCTGTGGCGGCTGACGCAGGCCATGCTGCGCTGGATGGCGCCTTTCTTGAGCTTCACCGCCGAGGAAGCCTGGAAGCTGGTCGGGCAAGGCGACTCGATTTTTCTGGCGGAGTTTTCCGAGTTTGCCGCGCCCGACGCCGCGCTGCTCGCCAAGTGGGCGCGCATCCGCGAGATCCGCGAAGCCGTCAACAAGGACATCGAGGTGCTGCGCGAGAAGGGCGAAGTCGGCTCATCGCTGCAAGCCAACGTGGTGCTGACGGCGCCGTCGGCCGACCACGCGCTGCTGGCGACTTTGGGCGACGATCTGAGATTCGTTTTCATCACGTCTGCTATTGAATTGGAAGCTGGTAACGATTTATCCGTCAGCGCCAGCGCCTCGAAAGACGTGAAATGCGAGCGCTGCTGGCACTACGTGGCCGATGTGGGCGCCGATGCCGAACACCCGACGCTCTGCGGCCGCTGCATCAGCAACCTGTACGGCGCGGGCGAAACCCGCAAGGTCGCCTGAAGTGGCGCGCGGCAAATCCGCGGGCGCGAGCCTCGCCCTGTGGCTGGCGCTGGCCGCGCTGGTGGTGGTGCTCGATCAGTTCACCAAGCAACTGATCCTGGGCAATTACCAGCTCGGGGACAGCACGTATGTGACGAGCTTCTTCAACATCGTGCGCGCCCACAACACCGGCGCCGCGTTCTCGTTCCTGGCCGGCGCCGGCGGCTGGCAGCGCTGGTTCTTTGTCGCGCTGGCGGTGGGTGCCTCGCTGTTCATCGTCTGGCTGCTGCGCTCGCACCCGGGGCAGCGGCTGTTCGCCTTCTCACTCAGCATGATCCTGGGCGGCGCCGTCGGCAACGTCATCGACCGGCTGATGCACGGCTACGTGGTGGATTTTCTAGACTTCCACTGGTCGTTCTTGAGCCCGATGTTCTATCGCGGGCATTTCCCGGCGTTCAACGTGGCGGATGCGGCCATCACGGCCGGCGCCATCGGGCTCATCCTGGACGAGTTGTTGCGCGTGCGGCGCGGGCGTTGATTGCTGGGTGCGGTCGCGGGTATAGTGGCCGCTCCTTGTTCTTCAGCACCGAAAGGAGCAGCCCATGCCGACGTTTGCCGAACAAAATCTTGCCGCCGCGCTGGGCCGCAACTGGTGGCTGCTGCTGGTGCGCGGGCTGGTGGCCATCGTGTTTGCCCTGCTCACCTGGGCGCAACCCGGCGTGTCGCTGGCCGCGCTGGTGCTGGTGTTCGGCATCTACGTGCTGGCCGATGGCCTGCTGGGCGTGTGGAGCGCCATCGCCAAACGGCGCGACAACCGCCACTGGTGGCTGCTGCTGCTGTGGGGCCTGGTCGGCATCGTGGTCGGCGTGATGACCTTCATCATGCCCGGCATCACCGGGCTGGTGCTGCTGATGTACATCGCCGCCTGGGCGGTGATCACGGGTGTGCTGCAGATCGTGGCCGCCATCCGCCTGCGCAAGGAGATCAAGGGCGAATGGCTGCTGATTCTGAGCGGGCTGGTCTCGGTCGCCTTCGGTGTGCTGCTGTTCCTGCAACCCGGCGCCGGAGCGCTGGCGGTGGCCTGGATCATCGCGGCCTACGCCTTCATCTTCGGCGTGCTGATGGTGCTGCTGGCCTTCAAAGTGCGCAAGCTGGGGCGTTGAATCGGCGACGCAAGTTGCGCTGTACCTTTGCACCACGGCGCAGCACCACCGTCAAGGCAGCGCAGGCTATCCCAGGCCGCTAACGCAATCGAAGATAGACGCTGCCCTTGTAGTCCCGCTCAATCACGTCCCACGCTCCAAAGTCGAAACGAACAAGCTCCGGCATCGAATGAAAGGGAAAGACGTGCTGCGAGCGGCGCAACTCTTCGTCGAACCACCCCTGCAAGCGACTGACTGTGTCGTCGTTCATGCGAACGGCCAATTCGTTGCTTGATTCGTAGACGAGCAAGATGCCGACGGACT
>JAGOVZ010000080.1:4546-10888 GCA_018060485.1 Ottowia sp.
CTGCTCGGCGTGAGCGTCAAGCGCGGCGCGATTGGTCTCGGCCCATGTCGCTGGGGACGGCTCGTCATTCACAGCGTCAAAATCGTCGACCCCGTCGTCTGCCGCGCCTCCAGCGCCTTGTGCGCCGCCTGCACTTCTGCCAGCGGAAAGCGCTGATCGATGTGGATCTTGACCTTGCCGGAGCGCACGACGTCGAACAAATCGTCGGCCATGGCCTGGCAGCGCTCGCGGGTGGCGATGTGCGCGAACAGGGTGGCGCGGGTCACGTACAGGCACTTGGGCGCGAGGATGGCGGGTGCAAACGGCGGCACTGGGCCGCTGGCGTTGCCGAAGCTGGCCATCAGGCCGAAGGGGCGCAGGCACTCCAGCGATTTGTCCCACGTGTCCTTGCCGACCGAGTCGTAGACCACCTTCACGCCTTGGCCGCCGGTGATCTCCTTCACCCGTGCGGCAAAGTCTTCTGTTCTGTAATTGATAGCATGCGCCGCGCCATTGGCAAGCGCCAGCTGGCATTTTTCGTCTGAACCGGCGGTGGCGATCAGCTGGTAGCCGAGCGCCTTGGCCCACTGGCAGGCGATCAGGCCAACGCCGCCGGCGGCGGCATGCCACAGCACGAAGTCGCCCGGCTGCAAGCCCTCGGCCGGCAGCGTCTTGCGCAGCAGGTATTGCGCCGTCAAGCCTTTCAGCATCATCGCCGCGCCAGTCTCGAAGCTGATTTCGTCGGGCAGCCTGCACACGGCCAGCGCGGGCATCACGCGCACCTCGCTGTAGCTGCCGGGCGGGTTGCTGGCGTAGGCGGCGCGGTCGCCCACTTTCAGGTGCGTCACGCCCTCGCCCACCGCCTCGACGATGCCGGCGCCTTCCATGCCCAGGGTCAGCGGCATGGGCAGCGTGTACAGGCCGGTGCGCTGGTAGACGTCGATGAAGTTCAGGCCGATGGCTTTGTGGCGGATGCGGATCTGGCCTGGGCCGGGCTCGCCCACGGCGACTTCGACCAGTTTCATTTCTTCGGGGCCGCCGTTGCGGGCGATTTGTACGGCCAGGGGCATGGCGAAATCTCCTTGCGATGAATCAGCCCGCGATGGTGCCATGAAGCGCCACCGCTTGCCGCCGCTGGGCATTACTACACAATTCATAGCTGCTCGCGCTTGTCATACAAGCGCCGGGGCCTGATTTGATGCATGAAAGCCGTCGCGAGGCGGCTCACCCCATCCGCTACAGTCGCCCCATGACCACCCCGCGCCTGACGCCCGCCACCGCCGCCTTGTTGACCTTGCCGCCCCTGCTGTGGGCCGGCAACGCGGTGGTGGGGCGGCTGGTGGTTGACCTGGTGCCGCCGCTGACGCTGAATTTTCTGCGCTGGCTGCTGGCGTTCGTGCTGTTGCTGCCGCTGGGCGGCTGGGTGCTGCGCCCGGGCAGCGGGCTGTATGCGCACTGGCGGCGCTTTGCGCTGCTGGGCCTGCTGGGCGTGGGGCTGTACAACGCGCTGCAATACCTGGCGCTGCACACCTCGACGGCGCTGAACGTGACGCTGGTTGCCGCCAGCATGCCGCTGTGGATGATGGCGCTGGGGCGGCTGTTCTTCGACTCCGCCGTCACCCGGCCGCAGTTGCTGGGCGCGCTGCTGTCGATGGCCGGCGTGGCGGTGGTGCTGGCGCGCGGCGACCTGGCGCAGCTGGCGCGCCTGCGGCTGGTGCCGGGCGATCTGTACATGCTGGCGGCCACCATCGCGTGGGCCTGGTATTCGTGGCTGCTGGCTCGGCGCGCCGAGCCGGACGCCATCCGTGCCGATTGGGCGGCGTTTCTGCTGGCGCAGATCGTGTTCGGCCTCGGCTGGTCGGGCCTGATGACGGCGGGCGAGTGGGCGCTGACCGACGCCCGCATCCAGTGGGGCTGGCCGCTGGCGGCGGCGCTGCTGTTCGTGGCCGTCGGCCCGGCGGTGCTGGCCTACCGCTGCTGGGGCCTGGGCGTGCAGCAGGCGGGGCCGACGGTGGCGGGCTTCTTCGGCAACCTGACGCCGGTGTTCGCCGCCGTCATGTCGGCGCTTTTTCTGGGCGAGGCGCCACGGCTGTACCACGCGCTGGCGTTCGTGCTGATCGTGGCGGGCATTGTGGTGTCGGCGCGCCGATGACGTCAGTGCATACGCCGCCGCCAACGCCCACGCCGCTGCCCGCGCCCGCCGGCTGGGCGCGCCTGGCGCCCGGGCTACACGTGCTGCGCCACTACCGCCGCGAATGGCTGCCGCGCGACGTGGTGGCCGGCCTGGTGCTGTCGGCCATTCTGGTGCCGGTGGGCATGGGCTATGCCGAGGCGGCCGGCGTGCCGGCGATCCACGGCTTGTACGCGACCATCGTGCCGCTGCTGGTGTATGCGCTGCTGGGCCCCAGCCGCATCATGGTGCTGGGGCCAGATTCGACGTTGGCGGCGGTCATCGCCAGCCTGATCCTGCCGCTGGCCGGCGGCAGCGTGGAGCGCGCCGTCGCCCTGGCCGGCGTGCTGGCGCTGATGACCGGCGGCTTCTTGCTGCTGATCGGCTTTGCGCGGCTGGGCGTGATGGCCGATTTGTTTTCCAAGCCGATCCGGCTCGGCTTTTTCAACGCCATCGCGCTGACGGTGATGATCAGCCAGTTGCCCAAGCTGATGGGCTTTTCGACCACGGTGAATGGTTCGCTGCCGCGCCTGTGGGAGATGGTGCGCGGCTTCGTCGACGGCCGCGGCAACCCGGCGGCCATGGCCATCGGGGTGGCTTGCCTGGCGCTGATCCTGGGCGTGCGGCGCTGGCGACCGAAGTGGCCCGGCGTGCTCATCGCGGTGGTGCTGGCCACCACGGTGTCGGCGCTGTTCGACCTTGGGGCGACCGCGGGGCTGGACGTGATCGGCCCGGTACCGCACGGCCTGCCGGTGCCCACGCTGCCGCTGGCCACCGTCACGCTGGAGGATCTGCGCGTGCTGGCGCCGGGCGCGGCCATCATCGCGCTGCTGGCGTTTGCCGACACCAGCGTGCTGTCGCGCGCGCTGGCCAAACGCAGCGGCACGCGCGTCGACCCCGACCAGGAAATGCTGGCGCTGGGCAGCGCCAACATCGCCGCCGGGCTGATGCAGGGCTTTCCGATCAGCAGCAGCAACTCGCGCACGCCGGTGGCCGCCAGCGCCGGCGCACAAACGCAACTGGCCAACCTGGTCGGCGCGGGCGTGATCGCGCTGCTGCTGTTGCTGGCGCCGGGGCTGGTGAAGGACATGCCGCAGGCGGCGCTGGGCGCGGTGGTCATCACCGCCTGCATCTCGTTCACCGACTGGCCAGGCATGTTCGCGCTGCTGCGTCAGCGGCGGGTCGAGTTCATGCTGGCGGCGGCAAGCTTTCTCGGCGTCGTGTTCTACGGCGTCATCGAGGGCATTGCCGGCGCGATCGGGCTGTCGCTGCTGGTCATGGTGTGGAACGCCTGGCACCCCTACCACACCGTGCTGGTGCGGGTTGATGGCATGAAGGGCTACCACGACGCCGCGCGCCACCCCGAGGGCCGCTTGGTGCCGGGCTTGGTGCTGTTCCGCTGGGACGAACAACTGTTCTTTGCCAACGCCGACCTGTTCCGCGAAGCGGTGCTGCAGGCCGTGGCCGACGCCCCCACGCCGACGCGGCAGGTCATCGTGGCGGCCGACGCGGTGAACGACATCGACGTCACCGCCGCCGACATGCTCGGCGAGCTGGACCACGAGCTCGAAGCGCGCGGCATCGACCTGCAGTTCGCGGGCCTGAAGGGCCACGTGCGCGACCTCATCATCCGTTACGGCCTCAGCCCGCGCTTCGACGCCGAGCACTTTCATCCCACGGTGGGCAACGCGGTCAACGTGTACCGCGCGCAGCACGACGTGAAGTGGAAGGACTGGGACGAGTGACACAGGTCACGGTGGCGGCCTACAGCACCGGCGGGCCCGCGTGCCTACACTGCCGGTTTCTTTCACCGCCCTGTTGAACGAGAGGAGCCCCCATGCCGCTGAACCTGACCGAAGACGAACTGCAACTGCTGGCCGCGCTGCCGCAATCCATCGGCTCGGCGGTCGCCTTTGCCGGCCGCAGCGGCCTGTTCGGCACCGGCAAGGAGATGTTCGCCAGCGGCCAGGCGCTGATGGCGGGCGCCAAGGACTACCCCGGCAACGAGCTGATCCAGGCCATCGTGCCCGACCCTTCCGCCGCCGACAAATCGGCCGAGCTGGATCAGGCGCGCAAGACGCGCGACTGGGCGATGGCGCGCATGAAGGCCAAGGGCATCACCTCGGCCGAAAAGCTCACCGCGCAAACGCTGGAAGACGCGCGCGAAGCGGCGCAGTTGCTGGACAGCAAGGTCGACCCGGCACAGGCCGCGCAGTATCGGCAATGGGCGCTGGGCGTGGCCGACAAGGTGGCCATGGCCTCGACCGAAGGCGGCTTTCTCGGCTTTGGCGGCACGCGCCTGAGCGACGCCGAAAAGTCGCTGATCGACCAGCTCAAGACCGCGCTGCGCGCCTGAACTCAGAACGTGCCGGGATAGGCGCCGCCGTCCAGCAGGATGTTCTGCCCCGTGAGGTAGGCCGCCTGCTGGCTGCACAGAACGGCGCAGATGGCGCCGAATTCGGCCGGCGTGCCAAAGCGCTGCGCCGGAATCTGTTTTTGCTGCGCGGCCCGAACGTCGTCGACCGACTGGCCGGTTTTCTGCGCTGCGCCGACCATGGTGCCCTTGAGCCGGTCGGTGTCGAACTTGCCTGGCAGCAGGTTGTTGAGGGTCACGCCCTTGGCGGCGATCTCGGAGTTGCGCGCCAGGCCGGCGACGAAGCCGGTGAGGCCGGATCGCGCGCCGTTCGACAAACCCAGGATGTCGATCGGCGCCTTCACCGCGCTCGACGTGATGTTGACGATGCGCCCAAAGCCGCGCGCCAGCATGCCGTCGATGGTCGCCTTGATCAGCTCGATGGGCGTCAGCATGTTGGCGTCGATGGCCTTGATCCAGGCCTCGCGGTCCCAGTCGCGAAAGCTGCCGGGCGGCGGCCCGCCCGCGTTGGTGACCACGATGTCGAAGTCGCGCCGCACGGCAAACACCGCCGCGCGGCCTTCGGGCGTGGTGATGTCTGCGGCCACAAATTGCACCTCAGCGCCCGTTCCACCTGCGCAAGCAGCTCTTATTTCTGCAGCAGCAGCGGCCAGCGCCTCGGCGCCGCGCGCCACCATCAGCACATTCACGCCCTCGCCCGCCAGCGCCTCGGCGCAGCCGCGCCCCAGCCCTTTGCTGGCGCCACCCACCAGCGCCCATTTGCCCTTGATACCAAGATCCATCGGATTGCTCCTTGCTTGTTGAACAGCAAGACTCTAGCGCCCTGCCCGGCTGAACATGAAGATGCCCGCCACCACCAGCGCCGTGCCCGCCGCCAGCCACGGCGTGAAGGGCTCGCCCAGGATCACGATGCCCATGGCGATGGTCGACAGCGGGCCGATCATGCCGACCTGCGAGGCCAGCGAAGGCCCCAGGCGCTCGACCGCCATCATCACCAGCAGCACCGGCACCGCAGTGCACAGCGTGGCGTTGAGTACCGACAGCCAGATCACCTCGGGCGCGACCTGCGCCGCGACCAGCGGCTTGACGAGCAGGAACTGCGCGATGCAGCACACGCAGGCAAACGCCGTCGCCAGCCCCACCAGCCGCAGCGAACCCAGGCGCTGCACGAATTCACCGCTGTAGAAAAGATAAAGCGCGTAGGTGAAGGTGGAGATGAACACCAGCAACGCACCCCAGGCCGTGGCCCCGGTGGGCGCCACGCGCAGCTCGATGCCAAAGACCAGCAGCGCACCGCAGTAACTGACGGCGGTGGCCGCCAGTTGCCCCCGCGTGATGCGCCGCCCGCGCAGCGCCCAGCCGAGCAGCAGCACCAGCGTCGGGCCCAGGTACAAGATCAATCGCTCCAGGCTGGCGGTGATGTATTGCAGGCCCGCAAAGTCAAGCATGCTCGACAGGTAGTAGCCGATGAAACCCAGGCCCAGCACGCCGAGCCAGTCGCGCTGCGCCAGCGGCGGCTGGCCGCGCCCGGCCCACCACGCCATGACGACGAAGAACGGCAGCGCAAACAGCATGCGGTACATGATCAGCGTGACCGCATCGACGCCGTAGCGGTAGGCCAGCTTGACGATGATGGCCTTGCCGCTGAAACAGATGGCGCCGAGTGCCGCCATCACCAGCCCGGATACTCTGCTTTTTGTAGCTGCTGGCGCTTGTCCAGCAAGCGCTGGAGGCATTTTTTGCTTGATATCGGCGGTGGTCACGACGGATTTCAGAAGCCCGCCACCAGCCCATCGCGCCGCGCGTCGCTCGCGCCCAC
>JAGOVZ010000079.1 GCA_018060485.1 Ottowia sp.
ATGCTGCTGGGTGCGCTCGGCTGGTCGGCGTATGACGGCCAGGCGGAAGTGGTCACGCCGTACTTCGCCGCCTCCGGCACGGGGCAGATCAATGCGGTGTTTCCGGTGACCAAGCAGGACGGTCAAGCCGTGCCGGTGCCCGAAGCCTCGCGCGCCAGCAGCTACAAGGCCTTCCCCAGGCTTTGACGCCATGCCGCACCTGGTGATCCTCTACACCGGCAACCTCGACGCCATCGTCGACATGCCTGCGCTGTGCCGCGAACTGGCCGACACCATGCTGGCGGTGCGCGATGACGATGGCGCGCAGGTGTTTCCGACCGGCGGCACGCGCGTGCTGGCCTACCCGGCGCCGCATTTCGCTGTCGCCGACGGCGGTGCGGCGGGCCGCGCGGCGGGCGGCGGCAAGACCGGCGTGTCGAGCGCCGACCCGGGCGAGTACGGCTTCATGTATCTCCACCTGCGCATGGGCCGCGGGCGCAGCCATGCTACACAAAACAGAGCTGGCAGCGCTTTGTTGGCGTGCGCCAGAGACCGATTGGATGCTGAAATGGCAACACGCCACATCGGCCTCACGCTGCAGATCGACGAAGGCGCCGAAGTGTTCGACGCCAAGCACAGCACGCTGCACCCGCTCTTCAAGAAAGCCTGAGCCATGCTGACCCCCGAACAGATCGACCAGCTGGCTGCCGAGTTGCAGCAGAGCGAAGCCACGCGCACGGCGGTCGAGCATTTCTCCAGGCGCCACCCCGGCATGACCATCGAGGACGGCTACCGCATCAGCCGCGCCTGGGTGGCGCGCCAGTTGGCACAGGGGCGGCAGGTCATCGGCCACAAGATCGGCCTGACCTCGCGCGCCATGCAACTCAGCAGCCAGATCGACGAGCCCGACTACGGCACGCTGCTGGACTCAATGCTGTTCACCTGCACCCCGGGCGAGGTGCTGGAGATTCCCGCCAGCCGCTTCATCGCGCCGCGCGTCGAGGTCGAACTGGCCTTTGTGCTCAAGCGCGACCTGCGCGGCCCCCATGTTGACGTCGAGCAGGTGCTTCGTGCTACCGACCACGTCACGCCCGCCATCGAGATCATCGACGCCCGCATCGAGCAGTTCGACCGCCACACCCAGGCGATGCGCAAGGTGTTCGACACCATCAGCGACAACGCCGCCAACGCCGGCATCGTGGTCGGTGCCGGCCGCGCCGACGCGCGCGCCATCAGCCGGCCGTGGGTCGGCGCCATCCTGCGCTGCAACGGCGTGGTCGAAGAAACGGGCCTGGCCGCCGGCGTGCAGGGCGACCCGGCCATCGGCATCGCCTGGCTGGCGAACAAGCTGGCGCCTTGGGGCGAATCGCTGAAGGCCGGCCAGATCGTGCTGGCCGGCTCCTTCACGCGGCCGGTTGCGGCCAGGGTGGGCGATGTATTCGAAGCCGACTATGGCCCGCTCGGCCAGATGACGTTCAAGTTCGTTTGAGAAAGACAAGCATGGAGACACCGCGCAACCCCTTCAAGCAGGCCCTGCAGGAGGGCCGCACGCAGCTCGGCCTGTGGGTCGCGCTGGCCAACGCCTACAGCACCGAGCTGATCGCCGGCATCGGCTACGACTGGCTGCTGGTCGACGGCGAGCATGCGCCCAACGACGTGCGCAGCGTGCTGGCGCAGCTGCAGGCCGTGGCCAGCGCGCAGCAGGCCTTTGGCGACTTGCGTTCGCACCCGGTCGTGCGCGTGCCGCTGGGCACCGGCGAGGCCGGCACGGCGCTCATCAAGCAGTTTCTCGACACCGGCGCGCAGACGATTCTGGTGCCGATGGTCGATACCGCCGAGCAGGCGGCACAGGTGGCCGCCGCCTGCCGCTACCCGCCCGAGGGCGTGCGCGGCATGGGCAGCGCGCTGGCGCGGGCGTCGCGCTGGCAGGCGCACCCGCGCTACGTGCAAGAGGCCAACGCGCAGATCTGCTGCCTGGTACAGGCCGAGACGGTGACCGCGATGCAGAACCTGGACGCGATCGCCACCACGCCCGGCGTCGACGGCGTGTTCATCGGCCCGGCCGACCTGAGCGCGAGCATGGGCCACCCGGGCAACCCGATGCACCCCGACGTGCAGGCCATGATCGCGCAGGCCATCGCCCGCATCCTGAAAGCCGGCAAGGCGCCGGGCATTCTGTCGACCAGCGAGGCGCAGGCGCGTCAATGGCTGGCGGCCGGCGCGCGCTTCGTGGCGGTGGGGGCCGACACCATCGTGCTGGTCAACGGCGCCACGCAGTTGCTCAAGACCTTCCGCGCCGACACGGCGGCGCAAGGCTCGTCGAGCTACTGATCCTTGAGAAAAAGGGGCGCTGGCGCTTGTCCTGACTGCGCAAGCAGCTATGAAAAACGAAGTGTTCAAAGTCATGTGCCGCCATTCGGCGTGGGGTGCGGCGTGAAGCTCAGCGCGCGCGTGTGCTGCATCACCGGCGCCGCCACCGGCACTGGCGCGGCGTGCGCCCGCGCGTTTGCGGCGCAGGGCTGGAACGTGGCATTGAGCGCCTTTGGCGACGAGCAGACACCGCTGGCCGTTGCGCTGGCGCAAGAATGCACCGCGCACGGCGTGCAGGCCAGCACGCACGCGCTGGACGTGCGGGACGACGCCAGTTGTGCCGCCTTTGCGCAGGCCGCGCTGGCGCGCCATGGCCGCATTGATGCGCTGGTGCACTGCGCGGCCACCACGCGCTTCATCCCGCACGACGATTTCGACACGCTGGACGCCGCTGAATTTCACCGCACCTACGACGTGAACACGGTCGGCGCCTGGCGCATGGTGCGCGCGCTGCGGCCGGCGCTGCATGCCAGCGGCCAGGGCAGCGTGGTGCTGGTGTCGTCGATTGGCGGGCTGCTGGGGCGCGGCTCGTCGGTGGCGTATGCGGCGTCCAAAGGGGCGCTCAACACCCTCATGCTGGCGCTGGCGCGCGCCATGGCACCAGCGGTGCGCGTGAACGCCGTGGCGCCCGGTTTTGTCGCTGACGGTCTGCCGAGTCGCGTGCTGACGCCCGAGCAGCATGCGGACGTGGAGCGCGTACAGACCGAAGCTGCCGTGCTCCGCCGCGTGTCGCAGCCGGCGGAAGTGGCAGCGCTGGCGCTGTTCATCACCGACAAAGCCCCCGCAATGACGGGCCAGGTGGTGGCCATGGACAATGGCCTGCACCTCAACGCCGGCTGAGCTCATGACCGACGACACCAGGAAATACGCCCTGCGCTCGCCCACGGTGCACCAGGGCACCATCCGCGCCAGCGCGCGCGCCTTCCTGCACGCGCTGGGGCAGGACGACGACGACATCGCGCGCCCGCACATCGGTGTCTTTCATACCGGGGGCGAGATGAGCCCCTGCAACCTCAACCTGCAGGACCAGGCGCAGCACGCCAAGATGGGCATCTACGCGGGCGGCGGCACGCCGCACGAATGCCCGGTGGTGTCGGTGAGCGACGGGTTGACCATGGCGCATTCGGGCATGCGCTTTTCGCTCATCTCGCGCGAGCTGATTGCCGACAGCGTGGAAGCCTCGGTGCGCGGCCACCAGTGGGATGGCATCTTCGGTATCGGCGCCTGCGACAAGAACCTGCCCGGCCTGATGATGGCCATGGTGCGCTGCAACGTGCCCAGCGTGTTCGTGCACGGCGGCTCGGCCATGCCCGGGCGCATGCCTGGCGCGCACGGGGCCGATCTGAACATCGTCGACACGTATGAGACGTTGGGCAGGCTGCTGGCCGGCGAGGCCACGCGCGAGCAGCTCGACATCGTCACGCGCGCCTGCCTGCCCACGGCCGGCGCCTGTGCCGGCCAGTTCACCGCCAACACCATGGGCATGGTGAGCGAGGCGCTGGGCCTGGCGCCGATCGGCTCCAGCATGGTGCCTGCCGTGTACAGCGAACGCGCGCCGCTGCTGCGCCGTGCCGGCAAGGCGCTGATGCAGGCGGTGCTGGGCGGCGGCCCGCTGCCGCGCGACATCGTCACGCGCGAAGCGATCGAGAACGCCTGCACGCTGGTCTGCGCCACCGGCGGCTCCACCAACGCCGCGCTGCATCTGCCGGCCATCGCGCACGAGGCGGGCATCCGGTTTCACCTCGACGACGTGGCGGCCGTGTTCGCGCGCACGCCGCTCATCGCTGACCTGAAGCCCGGCGGCCAGTATCTGGCGCGCGATGTGCACTCGATTGGCGGCGCCGGCGTCATCTTGCGCGCGTTGCTCGATCAGGGCTTGCTGCACGGCGATGCCCTCACCTTCGCCGGCCGCACGCTGGCGCAGGAGCTGGCCGACTGCGGCCTGCCCGACGGCGAAGTGGTGCGCCGCGCTGGCGAGCCGCTCAGTGCCCACGGCGGGCTGGTGGTGCTCAAGGGCAACCTGTGCCCCGATGGCGCGCTGCTCAAGACCGCGGGCTTGAAGACGCTGGCGCACCGCGGCCCGGCGCGCGTGTTCGAGAACGAGGAGCAGGCGCAGGCGGCGGTGCAGGCCATGCGGTACCAGCCGGGCGAGGTGCTGGTGATCCGCAACGAAGGCCCTAAGGGCAGCCCCGGCATGCGCGAGATGCTGGGCATCACGGCCCTGCTGTACGGCCAGGGCATGGGCGACAAGGTGGCGCTCTTGACCGACGGGCGCTTTTCCGGCGCCACGCGCGGTTTGTGCATCGGCTACGCGGGGCCGGAGGCGGCCGACGGCGGCCCCATCGCCGCGCTGCGCGATGGCGATGTGATCGACATCGATGCCCGGCCGTCGGCGCGGCGCATCGCCGTGGAGCTGACGGCCGACCAGATCGCGCAGCGACTGGCCGAACGCTCGGCCGCCGACCCGCGCCGCCTGGGCGGGTTGCTGGAAAAATACGCCCTCACCGTGCGCCCGGCGCACCAGGGCGCGGTCACCCACTCGGGCGCGGTCGACTGGCCGCGCGACGAGCCTTGAATTTCTTTGTTCATCCACAACGCACAGGAGACATGCATGAACCCATCCTTTTCCCGCCGCCGCATGGTGCAGGCCACTGGCGCCGCCGCGCTGCTCGCCAGCCTGGGCCAGCGCGTGGCCGCGCAGGCCGTTGTTGAAACGCTCAAGTTCGTCACCGGCTTTGCGGCCGGCGGCACGTCCGACACCATCTGCCGCCGCGTCGCCACGCGCATGAGCCCCGGCTACGCCAAGCAGGCGGTGGTGGAAAACCGCACCGGCGCCGGCGGCCAGATCGCCATCCAGTACGTCAAGGGCCAGCCGGCCGACGGCGCCACGCTGCTGCAGACGCCGACGTCGATGCTCACCATCTACCCGCACATCTACAAGAAGCTGCCGTACGACCCGCTGGTCGACCTCACGCCGGTGACGCTGGCCTGCGTGTTCGACTTCGGCTTTGCCGTCGGCCCCGCCGTGCCGGCCAGCGTGACCAGCGTGCCGCAGTTCCTCGAATGGGCCAAGGCCAACCCGCAGGGCGCCAACTACGGTTCGCCGGCGGCCGGTTCGACGCCGCACTTCATCGGCGCGCTGCTGGGCAAGAACGCCGGCGTCGAGCTGAAGCACGCCGCCTACCGCGGCACGCAGCCGGCCATGCTGGATCTGCTGGGCGGCAACATCTCGGCCGTGTCGGGCCCGATTGGCGACATTACGCAGCACCTGTCCACCGGCAAGGTGCGCATCCTGGGAGTGTCGGGCACCAAGCGCAGCCGCTTTGCGCCCAACGTGCCCACGTTCGAGGAGCAGGGCGTGAAAGGCGCGTCGCACAGCGAATGGTTCGCCTTCCTGCTGCCGCCCAAGGCCAATGCCGACGTGGTGGCGCGCATGAACGCCGCGCTGAAGACCGCGCTGGCCGCGCCCGACGTTGTTGAAGGCCTGGCCGGCTTTGGTCTGGAGGCGATGTCGTCGTCACCCGCCGAGCTGGCCGAACTGCTCAAGCGCGACACCGCCAAGTGGGGCCCCATCGTCAAGCAGATCGGCTTCACCGCCGAAGGCTGAGGCAGCCCATGAACGCGCCATTGTCCCTGCGGGCCGATGCACCGCCCGGCATGCACCCGGACGAATGGGCGGCGCGCCAGCAGCTCGCCGCCTGCTACCGCATCTTTGCCCTGCTCGGCTGGACGGAGATGATCTACAACCACATCACGCTGCGCGTGCCGGACAGCGCAACGGGTGGCGACAAGCAGTTCCTCATCAACCCATTCGGCCTGCACTACAACGAAGTGACGGCCAGCAACCTGGTGAAGGTGAACCTGGCCGGAGAGGTGCTCGGCGGCACGCCGCACCGCATCAACCCCGCCGGCTTCGTGCTGCACAGCACGATCCACGGCGGCGTGGACGGTGCGCACTGCGTGATGCACACGCACACCACGGCGGGCGTGGCGGTGGCGTCGCTGGCCTCGGGTCTGTCGCAAAGCAACTTCTACAGTGCGCAACTGCACGGCATGGTGGCCACGCACGATTTCGAAGGCATCACCATCCACGCCGAAGAAGGCCCGCGCGTGCTGGCGTCCATCGGCAGCAAGAAGGCGGTGATTTTGCGCAACCACGGTCTGCTGTCGTGGGGCCCCACGCTGCCGCTGGCGTTTGCGGTGCTGTGGACACTGCAGCGCGCGTGCGAGATTCAGCTGGCCACGCAAAGCATGGGCGCGCCGCTGCCGGTGCCGGAAGACATTGCCGCCAAGTGTACGCGCGACGCATTGCAGTTCGACCCGCAACACGGCGGCGGGCGGGATGTGTTCGATGCGCTGGTGCGGCAGATCGACCGGGTCGACCCGAGCTATAAAAATTGAAGCTGCTTGCGCAGTCTGGACAAGCGCTGGAGGCTTGATTGAACCAAAAAATAGCAATCTACGGCGCCGGCGCCATCGGCGGCTGGATGGGCGCCAAGCTGGCGGCCGTCGGCTGCAACGTCAGCGTGGTGGCGCGCGGCGCGGCGCTCGATGCGTTGCGCGCGCACGGCCTGCGCCTGCGCGAGGGCGATGCCGAAACGACCTGCCCGGTGCAGGCCAGCGACGATCCCGCCGCGCTGGGCGTGCAGGACCTCGTCGTGGTCTCGGTCAAGGCGCCGGGTATGGCGGATGTGGCGCGCCGCATCGGCCCGCTGATCGGCCCCCGGACCCTCGTGCTCACAGCCATGAACGGCGTGCCTTGGTGGTTTCTGCAGGGCTTTGGCGGCCCGGTGGCGGGGCGCACGCTGGAATCGGTCGACCCCGGCGGCGCCATCGCGCAGGCCATTCCGGCGGCGCAAGTCATCGGCTGCGTGGTGCATGCCAGTTGCTCGGTCGATGCGCCGGGCGTGATTCGGCACCGCGCGGGCAACGGCCTGATCGTGGGCGAGCCAGCGGGCGGCGAAACACCGCGCGTGAAGGCGCTGACCGATTTGCTGATGCCGGCCGGCTTCAACGTCACGCTGTCGCCGCAGATCCAGCGCGACGTCTGGTACAAGCTGTGGGGCAACATGACGGTGAACCCGGTGTGCGCGATGACCGGGGCCACCTCCGACCGCGCGCTGGACGACGAGCTGGTGCGCGGCTTCATCAGCGCCGTGATGCTGGAGGCCAAGGCCATCGGCGCGCGCATCGGCATCCCCATCGCCGAGCAGCCCGAAGACCGCCACCAGGTGACGCGCAAGCTGGGCGCCATGCGGCCGTCGATGCTGCAGGACGTGGAGGCGGGCAAGCCGGTGGAGATCGACGCGCTGGTGTCGGCGGTGCGCGAGCTGGGGCAGCTCACGCAGGTGCCGACGCCGTTCACCGATGCGCTGCTGGGCCTGTCGCGCCTGCATGCGCGCGTGCGCGGCCTGTACCCCGACGCATGAGCCCACCTGCGCGCGCCCTCAGCACCGCCGCCTTCGCCACGCTGCTGCTCATCGCCGCGCTGATGGGCGCCAACCACGTGGCGGCGCGCCTGGCCTTCAACCATGGCGTTGATGTGCCGACGGCCGTCAGCTTTCGCAGCGGGGCGACGGCGCTGGTGGTGGGTGCGCTGCTGCTGATCCAGCGCGTGCCGCTGGCGTTGACGGCGCGGCAACGCAAGGCGCTGCCGCTGATCGGCGTGCTGATCGCCATCCAGAGCCTGTGCCTGTATTCGGCCGTGGCGCGGCTGCCGGTGGCGCTGGCGCTGCTGGTGTTCAACAGCTTTCCGCTCATGACGGCGCTGTGGGCGCGTGTGTTGTATCGGCACCGGCCGGAGCGCGCACTGCTGATCGCCATGCCGGTGATCCTGCTCGGGCTGGTGCTGGCGCTCGACGTGCTGGGCGCCGCTTCGGGTTTGGGCGCGGCGGGGCAGTGGCGCGAGATCGGCGCCGGCGTGGCATTTGCGCTGGGGGCCTCCACCACCTTCGGCTTGGCGCTGGTGCTGACGCAGCACGAAGCCGGCGGTCTGGATGGGCGCCTGCGCACCTTTGCCACCATGGCCATGGTGGCCTTGCTGGCCGGCGCGGCGGTGGTGTGGCGCGGCGGCTTGGCGTTGCCAGTGGCGCCGGCCGGCTGGTGGGGGCTGGCGCTGCTCACGCTGCTGTACGGCACCGGCATCACCATCTTGTTCACCGTGCTGCCGCGCCTGGGCGTGGTCGGCAATTCGGCGGTGATGAACGTCGAGCCGGTGTTTGCGCTGGTGCTGGCGTGGCTGATCCTCGACCAGCACATCGCGCCGGTGCAGGTGGTCGGCGCACTCGTTGTCGTAGGCGCGGTGATCTGGCTGGGCACAAGGCGAAAGTGATCCGCTGCGTGGTCGGCGATCCACGCGGCCAGACGGCTACCATCGCTGCCATCACGCCACGATTGCCGCCATGACCGATTCGACCACCCCCGCCGCCGACAACGACACCGACCTTGACGACGCCACCAGCGCCACGCTCGACACGCTGGAAGACGTGCTCGACGCCGTGCGCGAGCGCCACCCCAATACGCCGCAGTGGGAGTTCTGCGAAGGCGTGCTGACCGCGCTGCTGTGCACGCGCCGCGCGATTGGCGAAGACGAATGGCTGCCATTCATCTTCAGCCGCGACGGTGACGACGTATTCGGCAGCGCCGCCGAGCGCACGCAGTTCAGCATGGGCTGGCTGGCGCGCGAAGCGCAGCTGCGCGCCGCCTTGAACGCCGAGGTCGATTCGCTGGAAGACGAGCGCGCCCTCAGCCCCGCCGTGATGGACTGGCGCGGCCTGCTGGCCAGCCTGCCCGAAGCCGACCGCGCCGAAGCCGCTGCGGATCAGGACGGCGCGCCGCCCGCGCTGGCGCAGGTGTGGGCCAGCGGCTTTCTGGCCGCCGTCGACCATTGGGCCGACGACTGGGCGCCGCCGCGCGACAAGGAAATCGCCGAGATGATGAGCGATGCGCTGGCCTGCGTCGCGGAACTGACCGACGACGACACCGGCACGCCAGTGCTCAACCTGTACGACGAAAACGGCCCGCCCAGCGTCAGCCAGGCGCGCTTCGACGCCTTTGGCGAGGCGCTGTGGGCGGTGTACGACCTGCACGACATCGCCAAAAGCCTGGGCCCGCGCGTGGCCCCGGCGGTGAGCGACAAGGTGGGCCGCAACGACCCGTGCCCGTGCGGAAGCGGAAAGAAGTACAAGAAATGTTGTGGACAGTGACCACCCCAGGCTCCACTCGCTGCGCGATGTTCCGCCACCCCCTCAAGGGGCGCACCCAGCGGCCGGTGCAAGCCCGGCCGCGGGTGCCCGCGCATGGCCTGCTCCGCGGCCTTCAGTGAAAAGCTCAGGATACTCCGTTATCCATAGCTGCTTGCGCTTGACAGGCAAGCGCTGGAGCCCGATTTGATTCTGAACTTCGTCTGGCTGGGCTTCTTCCTGAGCGCCTTTGTCGCCGCCGCCGTGCATCTGGCGCTGGGCGATCTGACGATCTTTCCCAAGTTGCTCAGCGCCATGTTCGACGCCGCCAAGACCGGCTTCGACATCTCCATCGGGCTGGTCGGCATCATGGCGCTGTGGCTGGGCTTGATGAAAATTGGCGAGCGCGCCGGCATGGTCGATGCCTTTGCGCGCGGCGTGAACCCGGTGTTCCGCCACCTGTTCCCCGGCGTGCCGCGCGGTCACCCGGCGCAGGGCGCGATGACCATGAACATCAGCGCCAACCTGCTCGGGCTGGACAACGCCGCCACGCCGCTGGGGCTGAAGGCGATGCAGGAGTTGCAGACGCTCAACGACCGGCCCGACACCGCCACCAACGCGCAGATCATGTTTCTGGTGCTGAACACGGCGGGCCTCACGCTGATCCCCACCTCGGTCATCGCCATCCGCCAGACCATGGCAGTCAAGCAAGGGCTGGTCGGCTTCAACGCGGCCGACATCTTTCTGCCCACGTTGGTAGCCACGGCCTGTTCGCTGCTGGCGGCGCTGATCGCGGTGGCAGCCGTGCAGCGCATTGCGCTCTGGCGCGCCGGCCTGCTGCTGCCGCTGGCGGGTTTTGGTGCCGTGGTCGGCGCGCTGGTGTGGTGGCTGTCGCGCTTCCCGCCCGATCAGGCCGCGCAGTGGATGGGCGTGATCGGCGCCGGCTTCATCCTGGCCGTGGTGGCCGCGTTTCTGGTGGCCGGGGCGCTGCGCGGCGTGGCTGTGTACGACGCCTTTGTCGATGGCGCCAAGGACGGCTTTGGCGTTGCGGTGCAGATCATTCCGTACCTGGTGGCGATGCTGGTGGCCATTGCGGTGTTCCGCGCCGCGGGTTTGATGGACGTGCTGATGGGCGGGATCGCCGCCGCCGTGTCGGCGCTTGGTTTGCCGACCGACTTTCTGCCCGCCGTGCCGGTGGGTCTGATGAAGATTCTGAGCGGCTCCGGCGCGCGCGGCCTGATGGTGGACGTGATGCAGACCCACGGCGTCGATTCGTTCCCCGCCAAGCTGGCCGCCATCATCCAGGGCTCGACCGAAACCACCTTCTACGTGCTGGCGGTGTACTTCGGCAGCGTCGG
>JAGOVZ010000261.1 GCA_018060485.1 Ottowia sp.
GAATTGGTGCGCTGGCTCACGGTGATGCTCTTGCCGCGCTGGCCCTTGCCCACCGGGTGGCCCACCACGATGGCCATGTCGGTCAGCCCCGCGGTTTCGCGCGCCACCGTCTTCACCGCCTCGTCGCAGGCGGCGATGAACGAGGGGCGCAGGAACAGATCTTCGCAGATGTAGGCGCAGATCGACAGCTCGGGCGTCAGCAGCAGGCGCGCGCCCTGGGCGTAGGCCGTTCTGGCCGCGTCGATGATCTTCTGCGCGTTGCCCGGCATGTCGCCGACGACGAAATTGAGCTGGGCGACGGCGATCTGCAAGGTCATGGCGGGCTGGGGCAACAACAATGGCCCGCATCGTAACCGGGCGGCCACCCATGGGCCGGCCGAGCAGGCTGGCCGGCCTTGCCGGTTGGATTGAAAAAAAATGCTACATTGGCCCGCTCTGTCATTCGAGGACGCCTACATGCACCCGTCAGCCGTCAGCCGTCAGCCGTCAACCGTTGTTCGCCTGAAAGGGCTTTGGGGCCGCGCGCTCGCGGCGCTGGCGCCCTTGGGCCTGGCGCTGGGCCTGGCCGCCGCACCCGCTGGGGCGCAGGCCGCCGTCATCACGTTTGATGATCTGACCTGCAGTGCTGGCGGCACGCCGATCCCCAATGGCCACGCCGGGCTGAACTGGAGCAATTTCTACTGCGCTGATGGTGCAACGGCGTATGGCGGCAACTCCGGCTACAACGCCGGCCGCGTCTCGGGCAGCCATGTGGCGTACAACGGGTTTGGTTCCACCGCCGAATTCATCGTCACCGCCCCCGGCGGCACCAAGTTCAACTTCAATAGCGTGTACCTCACGGCGGCGTGGCGCGACAACCTGGTCGTCACCATCGTCGCCTACCGTGATGGCACGGCGGTGTCGACCATCACGCACACGCTGTCGGCCACGGCCCCTACGCTGGTGACCTTGAACCTGAGCCAGATCGACCATGTGCGTTTCTCGTCGGCGGGCGGAACGCCCCATGCCCCCTACGGCAGCAGCCCTGGCTATCAATTCGCCATGGACGACCTCGACATCAGCTTCAACCTGCCGGCCACCGGCGTGACCGCCACGGCCGGCAATGCCCAGGCCACCGTGGCCTTCACGCCACCCCCGCCCGATGCGGCAAACCCGGTCACGGGCTACCAGGCGACCTGCACCCCGCAGGGCGGCGGCACCGCCGTCAGCGCCAATGGCGCCGGCAGCCCCATCGTGGTTCCCGGCCTGACCAACGGCACCCTCTACGACTGCACCGTGACCACGCTCTACGCCGCCGGCAGCAGCGTGCCTTCGGCGCCGGCGGCGGTGACACCGATGGCCACCGTGCCGGCCGCGCCCACGGGCGTGACCGCCACCGCAGCGCCCACCCAGGCCAGCCTGGCCTTCACCGCACCCGCCGACACCGGCGGCAGCCCCATCACCGGCTACCAGGCCAGCTGCACCCCGCAGGGCGGCGGCACCGCCGTCACCGCCACCGGCACGGCCAGCCCCATCGTGGTTGCCGGCCTGACCAATGGCACCACCTACGACTGCACCGTGGCCGCCGTCAACGCCGTGGGCACGGGCGCTGCATCAGCCCCCGTGGCCGTCACGCCGCAGGCTGCCCCGGTTGCGGCCGTGACCGCCGTGCCCACGCTGTCGCAATGGGGCTTGATGCTGCTGGGCCTGGCCGCCGCCGGGCTGGGCGCGCGGCGCCTGCGCCGGAGCTGAGCGGCGGCTGCGAGCGCAGGGCGCCCTGGCGGCACCCTGCCCGGCGGTACGCTGGAGTCTGGAAGCCGCACGGCCTGGGCGCCATGCGGTGCGGACACACGCACGACGAAGCCGCCGCAGTGCTCGGCCCCCAGCGTGCCGCGCAGGGGTGATTCCATTTCCAATGCAATGCGTCAATCACCGTCATTGCGGCGAAGGCCGGGATCCATGTTGCTCCGCACATGCCGTCTGGATTGCGGCTGCGTGTCGCGGTACGGGGCAGGCTTTGCGCCGGAATGACGAGATATGGCAGCTTTCATCTGGAATGTGAACGAGCCCATGGACCGGAGCTGGCCGTGCCGTTGCATCGATGGCCGTGCACCCGCGCGTTCGGGCTGCTGACGCGCAGCACCCTGCCCTCGCTCAGGTCAGGGCTGTCATGGCCGCACGCGATGGCCGGCCCGCCGGGGTAAGCTGGCGGCCATGCATCGCCTGGCACCCCACCCACACTTCGGCCTGGTGACGCTGGCCGCCGCCGTGCTCGCGGCCTGCCAGACGCCGCCCACGCCCGAGCCACCGCCACCCGAGCCGCGGCCCATGGCATCGCAGATCTGCCCGCCTGTGCGGTATCCGGCCACCGCCATGCGCATCGGCCTGCAGGGCCAGGTGCGCGTGCAGCTCACGGTCGATCTGCAGGGCCACGTGACGCAGGCGCGGTTGGTCGAGCCTTCGCAGTTGACCATCCATTCCGAGCGCGATCCCGACCCGCCAGCCGCGCAGCGCCGTGCCGCCACGCTGGCGCTGGAACGCGCCGCGCTGGCCATCGCGCGCCGCTGCACGCTGCCGCCGGTAGTGGGCAACTACGCGCCCGCCACCGCCGTGCTGCCGTTTCACTTCGACCTGGAGTAAGCCACGATGCGCGTGCAGTGGGTGGACGACCCGCGGCGGATCGACGCCGATTCATGGAACGCGCTGCTGGCCACCCAGGCCACGCCCACGCCCTTCATCCGCCACGCCTACCTGGCCGCCCTGCACGACAGCGGCAGCGCGGTGCCGGGCACGGGCTGGGCGCCGCGCTTCTTGCTGCTGTGGGACGGCGCCGAACTGGCCGCCGCCTGCCCGCTGTACGTCAAGGCGCATTCGTATGGCGAATACGTGTTCGACTGGGCCTGGGCCAACGCCTATGCCGAGCACGGCCTGCGCTACTACCCCAAGGCGCTGGTGGCGGTGCCGTTCACGCCGGTGCCGGGCAGCCGCCTGCTGGCGCGCGATGCGGCAACGCGCGCGGCGCTGGTGCGGGCGCTGGTGGACTGGTGCGAGGCGCAAGGGCTGTCGTCGCTGCACGTGCTGTATGGCGATGCGGCCGACCACGCGGCGTGCGAGGCCGCGGGCCTGATGCAGCGCCAGCAGGTGCAGTTTCACTGGAAGAACCGCCACCCGGCCGAGGCGCGCCCCTTCACCAGCTTCGACGACTTCCTCGCCTCGCTGTCGCAGGACAAGCGCAAGAAGATCCGCCAGGAGCGGCGCAAGGTG
>JAGOVZ010000262.1 GCA_018060485.1 Ottowia sp.
ACCATCATGGTCACCACCCACTTCATGGACGAGGCCGAATACTGCGACCGCGTGGCCATGCTCTCGCGTGCGCAACTGATCGCGCTGGATACGCCCGACGCGCTCAAACGTTCGGCGGTCAGCCCCGGACGACCCGACCCGACGATGGAGGACGCCTTCATTCATCTGGTGGAGTCGTCAGACCGCGAGCTGGAGGCCGCCACATGAACGGCGCCACAATGCACAAAGACGGGAGTGGCCCCCTGCAGGCCGACTTGCGCCGTTTTGATCTGCGGCGCTTGATCGCCCTGGTGACCAAGGAAAGCTACCAGGCGCTGCGCGACCCCTCGACGCTGCTGATCGCCTTCGTGCTGCCGGTGGTGTTGCTGCTGCTGTTCGCCTACGCGGTGTCGCTGGATGCGAAGGATGTCCGCGTCAGCGTGGTCCTGGAGTCGCCCGGCGCGTCGGCACAGTCGCTGGCCGCAGCGTTTTCGGGCACCCGCTTCCTGAATACGCGCTTCGCCCATGACCGGCGCGAAGTGGCCGAGCAACTGGTCTCCGGCGACCTGCGCGGCTACGTGGTGATCCCGCAGGACTTTGAACAGCGGCTGGCCCAGCGTGGCAGCGAGCCGCTGGTGCAGATCGTCACCGATGGCTCCTACCCCAATACCGCCAACTACGTCGAGAACTACGCCCGTGGCGTGGTCCAGTCCTGGCGTGCCGGACTGGACGTCGGAGCACCAGCGCAGTCCATCATGCTGGAGCCGCGCTACTGGTTCAACCCCGAGCTGGAAAGCCGACGCGCACTGATTCCCGGCGCCATCGCCATCGTCATGACCATCATCGGCACCATGCTGACTGCACTGGTGGTGGCGCGTGAATGGGAGCGCGGCACCATGGAGGCAGTGCTGTCCACGCCGGCCTCGGTGGCCGAAATCCTGATCGGCAAGCTGCTGCCATACTTCGCGCTAGGCATGCTGTCCACGCTGGGCGCAGCGGCGCTGGCGGTGTTCGTGTTCGGCGTCCCGATGCGCGGCTCCTTGCTGTCCCTGTTGCTCTTGTCGGCGGTGTTCATGGTGCCGGCGCTGGGTCAGGGTCTGCTGATCTCGTCGCTGGCACGCAACCAGTTCCTGGCCGCGCAGATCGCGCTGTTCACGGGCTTCCTGCCGGCCTTCATGTTGTCGGGCTTTCTGTACGAGATCGACGCCATGCCGGCACCGATCCGCGCCATCACCTTGGTGGTTCCGGCGCGCTACTTCGTCGATTCGCTGAAGACGGTGTTCCTGGCCGGCGACATCTGGGCCGTGTTCCTGCCCAACCTGGCGGCCATGGCGGCGATCGGGGGGCTGTTCTTCGTGATCGCCAAGCGCGCCACGCGCAAGAACCTGGAGTGACGCGATGTTGACTTCCGCATTCTCGTTCACCCGCCTGCGCGCCCAGTTCATCAAGGAAGTGCTCAGCGTCCTGCGCGACCCGCGCAGCCGCATGGTGGTGTTCGTGCCGCCGATCCTGCAGTTGCTGGTGTTCGCCTTTGCCGCGACGCTGGAAGTGCGCAACGTCGATATCGCCGTCTACGATCAGGATGCGGGGCGCTGGTCGCACGAGTTGGTACAGCGCCTGGACAGCGCCCGCTTCATCACCCACGTCCGGCATGTCGACAGCCAGCAGCAACTGCACGAGCTGATCGACCGTGGCGAGGTGATCGCCGCGCTCGCCATGCCGGTGGATTTCTCGCGCTCCATCGCCGCCGGCGAAAGTGGCCGCGCGCAGGTACTGGTCGATGGCCGGCGCAGCAACTCCGGGCAGATCACCGTGGCCTATCTGTCCACCATCGCCGCCGATGTCGGCGCCGAGGTCGTGCCCGACGCCCAGGCACCAACGCCCGTGGTCGTGCGCCACTGGTTCAACCCGAATCTGGTCTACCGCTGGTTCATCGTGCCCGGGCTGACGGGCATCCTGGCGCTGTTCAGCTCGCTCTTGATCACCTCGTTGTCGATCGCGCGCGAGCGCGAGCTGGGCACCTTCGACCAGTTGCTGGTGTCGCCCACCTCGACGCCCGAGATCATCATCTCCAAGTCGCTGCCGGCACTCGCAATTGGCACCGGGCTGGGCCTGTTCATGATCAGCGCGGGCGTCTTCCTGTTCGGCATCCCGTTTACGGGCTCGTTTGCACTCCTGCTTGCCAGCCTGGTGCTGTTCATCGCCTCGGTGGTCGGCATCGGTCTGATGATTTCCGCGGTCAGCATGACGCAGCAGCAGGCCATCCTGGGGGCGTTCGCCGTCGGCGTGCCGGCGGTGCTGATGTCAGGCTTTGCGACGCCTGTGGAAAACATGCCTGTCGTCCTGCAATGGCTGGCTCAGGCCATTCCACTGACCCACTTCCTCATCATCGTCGAAGGCAGCTTTCTCAAGGCCATGCCGCCCGGTGACATTCTCGCCAGCCTGTGGCCGCTGGCGGTCATCGCCCTGGCCACGCTGACGATGGCCACCGTATTCGTCCGAGGACGCCTGCAATGAAATCCAAGCCCCGCACTCCCTTTCTTCGCGCAACCGTCACCGGCCTGACCCCTGGGCGCGCGCGTCCGCTCGCGCTGGCCCTGTCCTGCGTGCTGCTGACTGCCTGCGCAAGCGTGGGCCCCGACTACCGCGAGCCGCCGCCGGTCGACGTCGGCAGCGGCTGGAGCTTGCCGTTGGCAAGCGAATCCCAGTCCGCAGACTTGAGCCAATGGTGGTCTGCACTGGACGATCCCATCCTCGATCGCCTGATGGCCACGGCGCTGGCACAGAACCTGGATCTGCGCCAGGCTGCGGCACGCATCGATGAGGCACGCGCCCTGCGCGATCGTGTGGCCGGCGAGGCATTGCCCACCGCCGCCGCTGGCGCGAGCGTCAACGGGCGCCGTCAAAGCGAGAACGGACCCCTGCCCGTAGGTTCGATCCCCGGCCTTGACGCCACGCAGACCATCTACGACGCGGGCTTCGACGCGGCCTGGGAGGCCGACTTGTTCGGGGCCAGGCGGCGCGCCCTGGAAGGCGCTAGCGCCCGCCTGCAGGCGACCGAAGCCGAGGCGCAGGGCGTACGCATGCGCATCGTGGCCGAGGTCGCGCGCACCTGGTTCACCGCCGTCGGCGCCCGCTACGAGTTGCACGCACAACAGGCCACACTGGATACGCTGCAGCAGACCTTGGAATTGGTGCGCCTGCGGCATGCG
>JAGOVZ010000263.1 GCA_018060485.1 Ottowia sp.
CTGCCTTGCGGCGTGTAGCCGCGCGCGGCGGCGGTCAGCGGGCTCAGCAAAACGGCGAACAGGAGAGCGAAAGCGGGAACGCGCAGGGGTCTCATCGTGTCGTAGCATGGCCAAAGGGCGCCCATCGTAACGGTCGCCAGCCCCGCGTTCTGCAAGGAAAAGTCATGTTCAAGCACATCCATCAGCCCGGCCACGACCACCCGGTGCCGAGCGAAATCACGCCGCGCGCGGCCTACGAATCGCGCCGCGACTGGCTGCGCCGCGTGGCGGCGGGGGCAGCGGCCGGCGGCCTGGCCGCCTGGGCCGCGCGCGATGCGCTGGCGCAGGCCGCGCGCCCGGGCAAGCTGGCCGCGCTGCCGGGCGGCAAATCGGCGGTGGCCGGCGCGGTGACGATGGAAAAAGTCACCGACTACAAGGATGCCGCCAGCTACAACAACTTCTACGAATTCGGCACCGACAAGGCCGACCCGGCGCGCACCGCCCACACGCTGAAGACCTCGCCGTGGACGGTGGAGGTCGAGGGCCTGGTCAAGAAGCAGGGCAAGTTCGGCATCGAAGAGCTGCTCAAGCTGAGCGCGCAGGAAGAGCGCATCTACCGCCTGCGCTGCGTCGAGGGCTGGTCGATGGTGATTCCGTGGGTCGGCTATTCGCTGGCCGAGCTGATCAAGCGCGTGGAGCCGCAGGGCAGCGCCAAATACGTCGAATTCGTGACGCTGGCCGACAAGGCGACCATGCCCGGGCTGCGCTCGGGCGTACTCGACTGGCCCTACACCGAGGCGCTGCGGCTCGACGAAGCCATGCACCCGCTCACGCTGCTGGCCTTTGGCATGTACGGCGAGGTGCTGCCCAACCAGAACGGCGCGCCTGTGCGGCTGGTGGTGCCGTGGAAGTACGGCTTCAAATCGGCCAAGTCGATTGTCAAGATCCGCTTTGTCGAGAAAGAGCCGCGCACGGCCTGGAACAAGGCCGCGGCCAACGAGTACGGCTTTTATTCGAACGTGAACCCCGACGTCGACCACCCGCGCTGGAGCCAGGCGACCGAGCGCCGCATCGGCGAAGACGGCCTGTTCGCCAAGAAGCGCAAGACGCTGATGTTCAACGGCTACGAGGCGCAGGTGGGGCAGCTGTACGCCGGCATGGACTTGCGCAAAAACTTCTGACTATGTTTTTTGTAGCTGCTTGCGCTTGCTGTACAAGCGCTGGCGCCTGTTTTCATTCATAGTCAAGAGGTTTCATGCGTTCGCTGTTGCTGCACCCGCTGGCCAAGCCGCTGGTCTTCGTGCTGTGCCTGCTGCCGCTGGCGTGGCTGGTTTTCGGCGCCATCAACGATCAACTGGGCGCCAACCCGGCCGAGGCGCTGATCCGCAGCCTGGGCGACTGGACGCTGCGCTTTCTGTGCCTGACGCTCGCCGTCACGCCGCTGCGCGTGCGCACCCGCACGCCGCAGCTGGCGCGCTACCGGCGCATGCTGGGCCTGTTCACCTTCTTCTATGCCTGCCTGCACCTGCTGGCCTACGGCTGGCTCGACATGGGGCTGGACATGGCCGACATCGGGCGCGACATCCTGAAGCGCCCCTTCATCCTGGTCGGCTTTGCCTGCTGGCTGCTGCTGCTGCCGCTGGCGGCCACCTCGTTCAACCGCGCCGTGCGCTGGCTGGGCGGGCGGCAATGGCAGGCGCTGCACCGGCTGGCGTACGTGATCGCGCCGCTGGCCTTGCTGCACTTTTTCTGGATGAAGAGCGGCAAGAACGACTTTGCCGAGGTGGCGGTCTACGCGCTCGTCATCGCCGCGCTTTTGCTGGAGCGGCTGGTGCGCTACTTCAAGCCCAAATCACGCGCCAGCGCTTGAGGGACAAGCGCAAGCAGCTATCAATAGTGGAGTAACTGTCAGCGCGCTACTGCTGGATGTCGGGCACATCCGGCAGCACGGGCGGTGGCGGTGTGACGGGCGCGGATGCCGCGGCGCTGGGCGCCGTGCTGCCGCCCCACACGGTCTGCGGCAGCGTGGCGCGTTGCGCGGCGGCGGGCGTTTGCGGGATGTAAAGCGGGCCCTTCTGGCCGCAACCGGCCAGCCCGGCCAGCAGCGCCAGCGCAGCCCCGGTGACTAGAATGGATCGATGCTGCAGCGCGAACGACATAGAGGCGAATTGTAATGACCGACCTGGAGTACCTGGACCACGCTGAAGGCCTGCTGCGCCGT
The DNA here is from genome assembly GCA_018060485.1 of Ottowia sp. GTDB lineage: Bacteria > Pseudomonadota > Gammaproteobacteria > Burkholderiales > Burkholderiaceae_C > Ottowia. Next base: position 2,201 of record JAGOVZ010000263.1, read on the forward strand.
GTGGAAGCGCAGTGCGACCGGCTGAACGAAACCACCGACGCCGACATCGACAACCAGCGCGTGGGCGGCATGATCACGCTGGCGTTTGCCGATGCGAGCCAGATCGTGATCAACCTGCAGAAACCGCTGCAGGAAGTGTGGCTGGCGGCGCGCTCGGGCGGCTATCACTACAAGTTTGTCGATGGCGCCTGGCGCGACACGAAGTCGGGTGAGGAATTCTTTGCGCGGCTGTCGCAAAGCGCGTCCGAACACGCCGGCATGGCGCTGGGTTTTACGGCCGCCTGAGCACTGGCTGCGGCGGCGCGGGGCGCCATCACCCCGCGCGCGCCGTCAGTTCTTGAACAGGTCGAGGATGCGGTTGCGCTCTTCAGACGGCGCTGCGGCAGCGCCCGCATCGGGGCTTGGCTCGGTGCTCTCCGGGCGCGGGCCCAGGCCGGCGCCGCCCAGGTTGCTGATGCCGCCGCCACGCGCATATTCCTCGTAATACCAGTCGCCGCCGATATTGACCACGCCTTCGGGCGGCTTGGGTTCGGACACCGGCACGCCCTTGAGCGCGGTCTGCATGAAGTTGATCCAGATCGGCAGGCTTAAGCCACCGCCGGTTTCGCGGCTGCCCAGGTTGCGCGGGGTGTCGTAACCCATCCACACGGCGGCCACCAGCGTGGGCTGGTAGCCGGCGAACCAGGCGTCAAACGAATCGTTGGTGGTGCCGGTCTTGCCGCCGATGTCGGGGCGCTTTAGCAGCGCCTGCGCCTTGGCGGCGGTGCCCGAGCGCGCCACCTCGTTCAGCATGGTGCCGGTGATGAAGGCGTTGCGGGCGTCGATGGCGCGGTTGGCCTCGCTCGGGCCGGCCGGCTGGCTTTCGACCAGCACCTTGCCGGTGTGGTCGGTCACGCGGGTGATCAGGAACGGGCTGACGCGGTAGCCGCCGTTGGCAAACACGGCAAAACCGGACGCCAGCTGCATCGGCGTGACCGCGCCGGC
>JAGOVZ010000264.1 GCA_018060485.1 Ottowia sp.
GCGTTGCTGAAAAGCCGCCAGACGCGCGGCGCGGTCGATTTCGACACCACCGAAACGCAAATCGTCTGCGACGAGGCCGGCCGCATCGAACGCATCGTGCCGCGCGTGCGCAACGACGCGCACAAGCTGATCGAAGAGTGCATGCTGGCCGCCAACGTGTGCAGCGCCGACTTCATCCAGAACAGCGAACACGTTGGCCTGTACCGCGTGCACGAAGGCCCCACGCCCGAAAAGCAGGACATCCTGCGCGGCTACCTGAAGGCGCTCGGCCTGGGCTTGTCGATCAGCGAGACGCCGCACCCGAGAGAGTTCCAGCGCATTGCCGAGGCCACCAAAGAGCGCCCCGACGCCGCGCAGATCCACATGATGCTGCTGCGCTCGATGAGCCAGGCCATCTACACGCCCGTCAACAGCGGCCACTTTGGGCTCGCGTACGAGGCGTACACGCACTTCACCAGCCCGATCCGGCGCTACCCCGACCTGCTGGTGCACCGCGTCATCAAGGCCGTGCTGGCCGAGCGCCAATACCAGTTGCCCGCGCTGCCGACGCCGGGCGAAGCGCATGAAAAGCTCAAGGCGCGCTTGCAAAAAAATAGCGCCTCGCGCAGGGGCGACGCGCCGCCGCAGTTGAAACGGCAATCGCCCGAGATGCTGGCCTGGGAAGCCGCTGGCCTGCACTGCACCGCCAACGAGCGGCGTGCCGACGAGGCCAGCCGCGACGTCGAGGCCTGGCTCAAGTGCAAGTACATGAAGGAGCACCTGGGCGAAGAGTTTGGCGGCACCGTGAGCGCCGCCACCAGCTTCGGCCTGTTCGTGACGCTGGACGATTTGTACGTCGAAGGCCTGGTGCACATCACCGAGCTGGGCGGCGAATACTTCCGCTTCGACGAAGTGCGGCAAGAGCTGCGCGGCGAGCGCACCGGCATTCGCTACGCCATCGGCACGCGGGTGCGCGTGCAGGTCAGCCGCGTCGATCTGGACGGCCGCCGCATCGATTTTCGCCTGGTGCGCGAAGGCGACGAGCTGTTGTCGCGCGCCATGCGCGACAAGGGCGTGGCGCCGGCGGGCGAGCGCGGCCAGCCGGCCAAGTCGTCTGCCAAGCGCGCGGCGCGCCAGCAGCGCGAGGCCGACCGCGGCGCTGCGCGGCCGTCGCCGATTCAGGCGCTGAAGTCGGCGGTCAAGAAAGCGGCCGCCAAGGGCAAGAAGAGCGGCAAGCCGCGCAAGACACGACGGTCATGAGCTCCCCCTGTGCCGCCTTCGGCGTCTTCCCCCGGAGGGTTACGGCGCCAGTGGCCGGCGCAGGTCCGGCCACGGCACCCGCGCATGGCCTGCTCCGCGGCCGTCTGCTTTTTGGGCGGGTGCGCGACCGCGGCGCGCAAAATGAGCTATCCGAACGCTGCCGAGTGACTATAATTTTCGTAGCTGCTTGCGCTTGATGGACAAGCGCTGCAGCCTGTTTTGAATCAAGGAGGCGCCCGATGAACAACACCCCGCGCACCGCCATCGTCACCGGCGCCGGCAGCGGCATTGGCCGCGCGGCGGCACTGGCGTTGCTGGCCGATGGCTGGCAGGTCGCCCTGGCCGGGCGCCGCGCCGAGCCGCTGCAGCAGGTGGCCGATGAGAGCGGCGCCGGCGCGCGCGCGTTGGCGGTGCCCACCGACGTGACCGATCCGCAGGCGGTGCAGGCGCTGTTCGATCGCACCGTGAGCGCCTTCGGTCGCGTCGACCTGCTGTTCAACAACGCCGGCATCGGCGCGGCGGCGGCGCCGCTGGAAGACCTGGCGCCGGAGCAGTGGCGCAGCGTGGTCGACGTCAACCTGAACGGCATGTTCTGGTGCCTGCAGGCGGCCTTCCGCGTCATGAAGGCGCAGTCCCCGAAGGGCGGCCGCATCATCAACAACGGCAGCATTTCGGCGCACGCGCCGCGCCCGCATTCCATCGCCTACACGGCCACCAAGCACGCCGTCGCCGGCATGACCAAGGCGGCGGCGCTCGATGGCCGCGCGCACGACATCGCTGTCGGCCAGATCGACATCGGCAACGCCGCCACCGACATGACGCAGCGCATGGCCGCCGGCATTCTGCAGGCCAACGGCCAGTTGGCGGAAGAACCGCGCATGGACGTGGCGGTGGTTGGCCAGTCGGTGCTGTACATGGCGAATCTGCCGCTGTCGGCCAACGTGCTGTTCCACACCGTGATGGCCACCAAGATGCCTTTCGTCGGCCGTGGTTGAGCGCGTGGGTGCCGCATGCTGCACATCCACTACGTCAAGACGCCAGCGGGCCGCGCCGAGATGGACGCCCGCACCGGCTCGCTCACCTCGCGTGAGCGGCAGATCATGCTGCTGTGCAGCGGACAGCGCCCGCTGACGGTGCTGATGGAGGTGTTCGGGCATTCGGTGGTGCGCGAGCTGCATGAGCTGGCGGCGCGCGGCCTGGTGCAGGCGCACCGGCAACCGCCTGAAGCCGTACCGCCGCCGGCCCCAGCGCCAGCGGCCGAGGCCACGTCGACGGCGGCCGCGCAGCGTTTGCTGCAAGCGCGCGAATTCGCCGGCCTCGCGGCCGGTTCGGTCGGCGGTGCCGCGGCCCAGGCGCTGGTGGCGCGCCAGTCCACCATCACGCAGCCGGCCGACATCCTGAGCTACTGCGTGGAAGTGATCGAGCTGCTGTTTCGCACCGGCGATGTGGAGCGCGTCACGCGCGTCGGCTACAAGCTGGCCGAACTGATGCCGCGGCAAGCCGTGCCGCTGTTCATCGAGCGCATCCCGGATGGCTCCGACCCCGAGCTGGCGGCGGCGCTGTACGAGCACCTGCTGTCGGAGCGCGACCTGCCGCAGCCGGACGACGCCGCCGATATCTGACGCGCCGCGCTGCGCGCTCAGGGCGCCAGCTGCCGCGCCAGTGCCCCGGCGGTCAGGGCGTGGCGGGCGGGCCAGGCATCGGCCAGCGCGCCGTGCCGGTAGGTGGCGGCCACGGCGGCGTCCAACGCGCCTTCACCGCTGGCCAGCCGCGCGCCGATCAGGCCCGCCAGCACATCGCCCGTACCCGCCGTGGCCAGGCGCGCGTTGCCGGTGGGGTTGATGCGCGGCGCCTCGCCCGGCGCGGCGATCACGCTGCCCGAGCCCTTGAGCACCACGCAGCAGGCGAAGCGCCCGGCCAGCTGCGTGGCCGCG
>JAGOVZ010000265.1 GCA_018060485.1 Ottowia sp.
ACGCAGGACATCGAGCGTCAGTTGCTGGCAGGCCAGCTGACGCTGCTGTACGCCGCGCCCGAGCGCGTGGGCACGCCGCGCTTTCTGGGCCTGCTGGACACGCTGCACGCGCATGGCGCCTTGAGCCTGTTCGCCATCGACGAAGCACATTGCGTGAGCCAGTGGGGCCACGATTTCCGGCCCGAATACCGTCAGCTGACGGTGCTGCACGAGCGCTGGCCGAGCGTGCCGCGCATCGCCCTCACGGCCACCGCCGACGCGGTCACGCGCGCCGACATCGTCGAGCGGCTGCAGCTGCAAAACGCCGAGCAATTCGTCAGCAGCTTCGACCGGCCCAACATCCGTTACACCATCGTCGAGAAGAAGGACGCCACGCGCCAGCTGCTGCAGTTCATCCAGCGCGAGCACGAGGGCGAGGCCGGCATCGTCTACTGCCAGTCGCGCCGCCGCGTGGAAGAGCTGGCGCAGACGCTGTGCGAAGCCGGCATCGACGCCATGCCCTACCACGCCGGCCTGCCCGCGCCCGAGCGGCAGCAGAACCAGGACCGCTTCTTGCGCGACGAGGGCGTGGTGATGTGCGCGACGATTGCCTTCGGCATGGGCATCGACAAGCCCGACGTGCGCTTTGTCGCGCATGTGGACATGCCAAAGAATATCGAAGGCTATTACCAGGAGACCGGCCGCGCCGGCCGCGACGGTCAGCCGGCCGACGCCTGGATGGCCTACGGTCTGCAAGACGTGGTGAACCAGCGCCGCATGATCGACGAGAGCCCGGCCGGCGAAGATTTCAAGCAGGTCATGGTGGCCAAGCTCGATGCGCTGCTGGCGCTGGCCGAGGCCACCGATTGCCGCCGCGCGCGGCTGCTGGGCTATTTTGGCGAGGCGATGGCAGCGCCTGACAATGCTATTGATTCAGGAGCTTCTGGCGCAAGCCCATCAAGCGCTGGAGGCCCATTTGGCACATATTCACGCTGGCACTGCGGCAACTGCGACAACTGCCTGCAGCCGCCCGAGGTGTGGGACGCGACGGATTGCGCGCGCAAGCTGCTCTCGACCATCTACCGCGTGCAGCAAATGAGCGGCCTGAGCTTTGGCGCCGGCCACATCATGGACATCGTGCGCGGCAAATCGACCGACAAGGTGGCGCAATTCGGGCACGAGCAGCTGTCCACCTTCGGCATCGGCGCCGAATTCAGCGAGCCGCAACTGCGTGGCGTGCTGCGCCAGTTGATCGCCGTCGGCGCGCTGCAGGTGGATGCGCAGGCCTTCAACACGCTCAAGCTGCTGCCCGAAGCGCGACCGATTCTGAAAGGCGAACAACCCGTGCGCCTGCGCGCCGCCACCGCGCCGGCCCCGCGCGAGCGTGTGCGCAAGCCGCGCGGCGAGCGTGCCGCGCGCAGCGGCGCCACGCCCCCCGCCGCCGCCGAACTGGACGCCGCCGCACAAACCCGCTTTGCCGCACTGAAAGCCTGGCGCGCCGAAGTGGCGCGGGAGCACAACCTGCCTGCCTACGTGATCTTTCACGACGCCACCCTGGCCGCCATCGCCGCGCGCGCGCCGCAGTCGCTGAGCGACCTGCAAGGCATCGGCGGCATCGGCGCGACCAAGCTGGAGCGCTATGGCGACGAGGTGCTGCGCGTCAGCACCTCGTCCACCTGATGACCCTAATTTCCAAAAAAGGGCATAATGGCCACATTGTCCTTTTCGTGAAGGAGCGAACCATGGCCTACGCCCTGAGTTTCGACCACCTGGCCGAGTTTGATCAGTTGCCCCGCACGCCCGCTTCCGATGTCAAGAAGCTTGGCTGGCGCGGCGTGATGCGCACCGTGGGGCGCGAGGGCAAGGTGCTGGTCACCAACCACGACCAGCCCGAGGCGGTGATTCTGTCCACCGACGAATACCAGCGCCTGATGCAGGCCGCGCAAGGCGCGCAGATGCAGCAGGACGCGGCACTGGTCGCCCTGCGCCGCCGCTTCGATGAGCGCCTGGCCGCGCTGGCGCAGGACGATGCGGCCGACCGCCTGCGTGGCGTGCTCGGGGCGCCGACATCGCTGTACGGGCAAGTCAGAGCGGGCCAAGGACATTGACGGGCGCGCCACCAGCGCCATGCGGTTCCGCTGTAGGAGCGGCCTTGGCCGCGAAGAGCGCTTTTTGCTGCACGAGAGCCCATCGAGGCCAAGGCCGCTCCCACACGGATCAGTCCTGTTTTGATAGCTGTTCGCGCTTGATACACAAGCGCCAGAGGCCCATTTGATTCAAAAATTGAGCCCTCGCCCCGTCATCTACGTGCTGGCCGGCGTCAACGGCGCCGGCAAAAGCAGCATCGGCGGCCACCTGCTCACCCGCTCGGGCCTCACCTGGTTCAACCCCGATCAGTTCGCCCGCGAGTTGCTCGCCGCCACCGGCTGCGACCAAACCGCCGCCAACGCCGCCGCCTGGGGCGAAGGCATGCGCCGGCTGGACGAAGCAGTCAGCGCGCGCCGCAGCTTCGCCTTCGAGACCACGCTGGGCGGCCACAGCGTGGCGGCGCGCCTGAAGGCGGCGGCAAGTACCCACGATGTGCTGATGTGGTTCTGCGGCCTGGCCTCGCCCGAACTGCACATCGCCCGCGTGCAAGCGCGCGTGGCGGCCGGCGGCCACGCCATCCCCGAAACCAAGATCCGCGAGCGCTGGACGGCCAGCATCGCCAACCTGATCGCGCTGCTGCCCGATCTGGCCGAGGTTCGGGTGTTCGACAACAGCGCCAGCGTGGCGCTGGGTGAGCCCGTGCCCGACCCGGTACCGGTGGCGGTGATTCAGCGCGGCCGCCTCATCTGGCCGGCCGGGAAAGATATTGCGCAACTGGCGCTCACACCGGATTGGGCCAAGCCGGTGCTGGGCGCAGGGCTCTGAGCGCGGCGCCGGCACGCTTCAGTGCACAAACCCCATGCCGCGCTGCTCTCGCACCTCGGGCTTGATGCGGTGCTCGGCTTCGAGCTGCTCCAGAAACTCTTCGACCGAAAACTCGGCCGCCAGGATGTCGGTCTGGCGTTTCACGGCGGCAAAGTCGCCGGGGGCGAGTTGCTCCAGTTTCGATAGCCGCCGGCGCACGTCGGGCGTCA